>CALAFU010000170.1 GCA_937891325.1 uncultured Candidatus Melainabacteria bacterium
TACGTTGAGAAACTTTATAAAGAAACTGTTGAAAAGCCTGATAAAGATTCAAATTGGCAGTGGCGTTTAGCACAAGCAACAAATGCAACTTTACAAAATAAGTGGTAATTCATGAAATACAAATGTGTGGGTTTTGAAAGACTTGCCTTTAGCGGTTTTGATTTGTTTATAGATGATTACAATGATAGTGATAATTTGTTTGCATCAGGGTGTATCATATTCTATAAAAAAGAGGATCTATTTCATTTTGTTTTGTTAGATAGGTTAGGGATTTGTATTAATGCCACAATAATACAATATATTTTAAAAGATATTGTTGAAAAAAATACTTTAGATATTAAAAATTTATACATATATGGTTTCAATAAAGAAGAAGATAGATATCTTACAAATGAATGTGTAGATATTGAACCTTTTTATATATTATACGAAAGGTTGTCTGATGGAAACAACATTTATTGTGATTGCGAAAAGTTTTGCATAGGTTTAGAAAGAAATCAATCATTAATTTTTAATAGTGCAAAAAGTATTTATGAGTTTATAAGAAAAAATAATTTAAAGCATAACATTATTAAAGTTGACAGATTGTTTAAATTGAAAGTATGAAAATGTTATTAGAAGAGTATATAAAGCAAACATTGTGTAAGTTGTTGTTTGTAGAAGATTGGAATAGCTTTATAAAACGATTTCCTTCTTTATCTGAAGATAATTTAAAAAATATATTATCACAATCAGATCCATCCTATCGAGAAGAAAAACAAGGTGTTTGCTCGGAATCAATTTTAAGGAATTTCACAAAAGGCAATATTACAAAAAACGATTTGTCTAGGATTAGAGATTGTGTATATTTTGCAAGAGCATTCGATAAAGAGAATTATTTAATAAAGTCAAAAACATTACAAGATTATATAAATAATGCACAAGATATTTGTAAAAGCATTCCTATCATCGATAATATTGATGATACTAGAGTTAAAATAACACCTGCATTCAACGATAAATATAAAAAATTAAAACAAAGAGAAACCTCACAGTATTTAAGACTTCGAGATGTTGCAAAAGTATTAAACAACAAAGCTGCTATTGTTTATGAGACAAGCAGGTATTTAATATTAAAAATTGAAAAATTTGAGACAGAAAAGTTATTTAACCACACTTCGTGGTGTATCAAAAAAGAAGATGTGTGGAAAGCACACACTTTAAATAAATTTCCTGTTTATACGATATTTGATAAAACAAATTATGATAGTTTTCAATTCGCACCATTTTCATTAAGTTTTGCTGAATTTGATAATCATTTGATTGATGATGCAGATTACTGTAATTTTAATGAAATTAAAAGTTTTATTTCGAATGTTTTAATTGAACAAAAGAATAAAAAACATTCATTTTCCATGAACGGAAGTTGTTCCCAAATCATTTTAAAATATTTTATGAACAGTAATTTATATCAATATATAGATTATGAAGAGATAAAACAGTGTGTTTCAAATAAAGCTTTAAAAGGTAAATTGATAGTTTCATACATTTATCTTTCTGGAAATGCCTATGATGCTTTAACTTTGATAAAAGATACAAATTATGAAGCTTTGGAAACTTTACCTGAACATATGTTTAATGTAATAAAACAAGCTTTACAAAATAAACAATTGTTGATAGATTATGGATTGGCTGATTTAGATATTAATAAAATATACGATCATGTCAAATAGGTGATTCATGAAATTTGCTAATTTAAATTATTTAGGTGCAACATACTTAACTGAAGATAAAATAGAAAGAGTTTATTTTTATAAAGTATGTGAAACATTAATGCCAATATCGTTAAACTTCATCGATTTCATGAAGATCTTTTATATCGATTCCAAATGTGACATTAACACTTGTCTTTCAAATATTTATTGTTTTGATTTGAATGATATAGAAAGTAACAATATTCATGTAAGCAATGAGATTTATATGAATAAAAGTTTTGTGAATTATTCACGACCTGTTGAAAACGTTTGTTTCTTTTATTATAAAAAGAAACGTTATTTACAAATGCAAAACATTCTATCTTGGCAAAAGTCAGATGAGTTTAAGATAACAATTTCATCAGTTAGAAAAGTAAATCAATTTGAAGATATCTACCTAATTGCTGTTGTTGGTCAATTTAAACACTATATCAGTGTGAATTCAATTGAGTATAATAAAAATGTGTACGGTTTGCCAGAATATTGTATATTAAAAAATCTAAAGTACAATAATATTCTAAAGAAATATGTTGAAGCTTGACAATTGTTGTTTTTTGATTTAATATATCAACATAAGTTAATGAGGACTTCTAAATGCTACACCTGTTCAAAAAACTTCTTTCAAATAAACCTATTTATATAAAAAAGAAAAAGAATACAATTATATATTCCGTCAATCATAAGTTCATCACAAATGACTGGTTGTCTTTTCATATTTTAGGCCTAAAGAAAATAAACAACTATAAAGTTGTTGCCGTTATCAGAAACATGCTATCTTGTGATATCTATGAAGTTGACGTCTATGAACTAAATATGTTTTATCAAAAGTTTGATAAATTTAACCTTTTGTTTAAAGGTCAGTTGGATATCTATAGTAAGAAATTGCATGATAGAAAAATCCCAATGATCGAATATAAAAATTATGAAACCATCTTTGTGTAAAAGGAAAACGAAATGTCTGAAGAAAATATCAACGATTTCTTTGTAAAATATATTAATGAAAGTAAATCGAATCAAAATACTACATTTCCACAAAATGTAGGTAATACTATAATTTGTCCTAAATGTCATCATGATACTGGAATCCCTATGTTGTCAGGTGAAGTGGTCTATGCAGATAAACGTTGCCCGTTTTGCGGAGAAATTATCGTGCATTCTATGAATATCATGTGTTGAGGTTTTAATGAAGTATAGCTATTTAGCATGTACAAACGTAAACGATTGTATAAATAAGTTTACTTTTTTAAAAACATCAAAAAAGATTAATAGCAAAGCTATTGTAAAAACAGTCAATGAGTTTATGAATCTATGTGCATTAGAGTTACAACAGAATAATGTAATTGCAATTCATGGTTATTACACTAAAAAGTCACATGTTACTTTTCACCCAATAGATAATACAAAAATTTATTCTGAAAGACCTATGACAGTTATGGTTGGTTGGAAAACTTTGCGTGATAAATTCAAAAGAATATTTGGTAAAGATGTAGAAATATCCCATAAAAAACATTGTTTATATATCATTGTTCAAAATACTAATATTGGAAGTAGTTTATTAAAAGACATTTAAATAGCGTTGAGGTTTTAATGAATTGGAAAGATGCTAAAGACCTATTTATGGTGGCACTTATTGTGTTGGTTGCAAGTTGTTTTACATCTCAGTGCGCTTACGAACTTGGTAAAGATTATGCTAAAACTGAAGTTGCCAAAGAACTGTGCTCAAAAACTGAATACGATTTCTGTGTAAAAGTCCCACAGAGATCTATATATACTCTTAAAAATGATATTGACTAAATGAAAGAAAACAAACAATATGCTACAAAACCATGAAGAATTAAAAGAAGACTTCGATGAAGTTCCTGTAAATGAAAATCAAAATTGTTATCCAGATGAAGATTGTTTGGAAATCTTAAAGAAATATGAAGGTTGAATGTCGTGTAAATATAACTTCTTAATTTAAAATGGTTGTTTAAAAATAATAATCTTTTGTTTTGTGTAATAAAATATGAATCAAAAAAAGACCTCTGTTCCTAATAGTTCAGAGGTCTTTGTCGTAATTGTGTAAATTTCTGTGTATTGTATTGTTGTATTTTTATGTATGGAAATGTGTAATGTTGCATATTAATCCTATTCCTGATATATAATATTGTTTAGTTGTTTTTTCTGAATTAAGCTATCTTGTGTCATTATTTATTAGTATTTTAATTTATTAAATTGTTTTATCCTTTGTTTATATGACATGTGAAAAGATGATCAATATAGAAGATATGTGTATGTTATATGATGGTGTCGGTGTATTAGTTGTAATGTTGTATGATGTAATGTAATCTAATGTAATGTGGTATTAAAGAAATGAGAAAAGTGTTAAGGTCTGCGAAAGTTTGTAATGATATAACTGAAACAATAAAAGTTTTTGTATTGTTATAAAAAGAATAATTGTGGTGTGACTGTTCGTTGAAAGATTTATTTAGGTGAAAATAGATAATAGTTCATATGAACTAAACTATCTTGAATTGATAATCGTTTGGTTAGACGGTTTGTTGTGAATGTAAGATATATATATAATGAAAATATAGTTCATGCCTAGATAAAAAAGGTTTAGTCACTCATAAGAAGTTGGTTATATAATGAAAAATAAGTACATAGGTGTTACAAAAATATCAGAAGTAAAATTTAAACTGTTGATAAATGTTTTTGCAAAGAATTCACAACATTACAAATAGTAGAATTATTATATATAAATCGCAATATAGCCAATCTGTGGATAAACAAAATAAGAGACAGTATGTTTTTGTTGGTAGAATAATAAAAATACATATTGTGTTCAAATAAATGAAACATACCTTGCAAAATCAATAGAACCCCTTTTATAAATACCTTTCCCTATATGAAGAAATTATTGTTTTCTGTATATTCAATGAACACAAAAAAGCGTATGCTTTAACCATTGATAAATCTAGTAAAATTAAGACTCTTCCGATAATTAGAGATTGTTGTGCTAAAATGCAACCATCTTTACAATTGACACAGCGTTATATAATGGTTTAACAAAATTAAAATGATAACAGCACCCAGTTAATCTCATTTAAAAAAGTTCCCAAAACAATATGATGCTATGCGCTTTACCTCTAATAAATTTGAAGGTTCTGGAAGTTGAATGAAAGCTAGTTTATGTAAATTTAAAGATGTCAATTGAGATAGTTTACACCATATATCACTGTACCTGTGTCTGTGTCTGTTTGGGGATTTATCATATACGTGATGATACTTATCTGTTATTATTAGCTTGTTTTAGAACGAATATTCTTTAATCATTTAGATATGCTACCAAAATACGAGGTATTGTGCGTGTTGTGGATTGTGGATTGTGGATTGTGGACTAAAGTTATGGTAATGCATGAAAAAGGAGAATTGTGAAGAGTATAGTGTATTGTTTCTCTACCGCTTTTTCAGGTATATATAAGGTATCGAAAGGGAATAGAGCAATAGGAAACGGCAAGCGGGGCGCAAGTCCTGATATACCGAAAGCCTTAATTATCATATAGCAATATATGACATATCAGGGTAATCAGTATAAAGGCTTGTTAAGTAGTGGAAACATAAAAACCCGCTTGCCGTCAAAATTCCTTGTTGACAACTGTTTATCTTTTTGATAATATATAATTATCGAAAGGGAATAGAGGAAAGCAAGGGATTTAAGGTATCAGTCAATAGATACCTACCATAATAGATAAAGCTTTTATTAAGCATTGTTTAACGTATAGGACAGTGTTTAATAAAAGCTTTATTTGTTAAGGTATAGTATCCGATACTTGATAAGCTATTAAGCTGTTATATTGCTTGTTAATAAAGAGTGGTATAACAGGTTAATGACCTTTAATCAGTTATCATAAAGCGGTATAGCGAAGTGATGACAAAAAGGATTAAGGGGCTATCGGGTTCACGTGTGAAAAAGAAAGCACGGCGGAACTATACACAGAATAAATAAAGTGAATATAGGTCGTTTCGATTTTGTTGAGTTTAGAAACGACTAAATTCCTTAATCTTAAAATCAATTAAGGTTAAGGTTTCTTCATACTGTACTAAAAAAAATACAGTATGAAAAGCATTAAGGCGTTTTTATAGTTAAATAGAAATGCCTTGATAGATAATAACTCAACAGGTTGAAAAACCTTTAATGAAAATAGATGCATTTAGAAATAATTGCTTCTGTCGTTAAAGGTGAAAAAGCAGTTCGATGAACCGATTGACAAAAAGTTTCACGACTGCGAAAAGTCCTATCAGAATGATTTGGATTTGTCCAGTTCTGATTTGGTTTTGAACTCACTCCTGCTTTAAAGGTATGTGTGAAGTAGGCTGTGGAACAAAACTAAATAGAATTAGATTACTCTAAATCATTTTGATATTTTTAAGAACAAAATGGAATAAACTAAAATAGAATGAAATGGTTTATTCCAGATTAAGGAGAATGAAAGATGTTTAAGAAAATTTTAAACTTTATGAACGACGATATGGTATTTTACTATGACCGGTCGTACCCTATTGAAAAGGGGTACACTGAAAACGAGAAAGTTTTGTGCGCCAAATGGCGTGCACGTCGTCGTTTAGTTGCTGACTGGTGGCGTCTCTGCTATCGTCAGGGATTGTCAAAATACTTCTGACACAAAAAGGAGGGGTGAAATGATTTACGGGTTTCTCTTGATTGCCGTAGTGTTATTCACTACGGCATACGTTTGTTTCTGTATGGT
This sequence comes from uncultured Candidatus Melainabacteria bacterium, assembly GCA_937891325.1. Lineage (GTDB taxonomy): Bacteria > Cyanobacteriota > Vampirovibrionia > Gastranaerophilales > Gastranaerophilaceae > UBA6984. Next base: position 6,482 of record CALAFU010000170.1, read on the forward strand.
GAATGAATTCATTCAAAAACCGTACAGAAAGGAAAATTCTGAACGAGTCTTGATGAAAAAGGATTTTGTTCAGGGAAGGAAACAAATTCGTCCGGAATTGGTAGCATTGGCAAAAAAGCTGTCAATTGAAGATGAAATTGTAGATAACTACTATAAAAGGAGTATAAAATGAGTAGTTTTATTGAGATAAAAAGTGGCCTTGTCAGAAAAAAAGATATTTCTGGTTTAACAAGGATAAACGAAAAAATCCCTTTGCACGGGGAATATTATGGAATCGAAGTGCATCTCCCAAGCACAAAAGTTTATTTGGGATTTGACTCTAAATCCGAACGAGATTCAGAGTTTAACAGAATTGCAGACGAACTTAAAAGAGAGGAGGGCGAATTATGAAACCAGAAGCAAAATTATTCTTGCGGGCAAGAAATCCGAAAATGAAATTAAACAAATGGTGGAAAAAGCTTCTGAAAGAATGTCCCTTTATGGGGTATGAACATGGAAGCATGAAATACCTTTCCATAATGGGAAAAGACACGGGGGTCAAAATAAATTCCCCAAGGTTAATTAAAAAGAACCTTATCAAACGAAATATAGTAGGCGAAAATGGACAGCCCTATAATCATTGACGTTGAATGGGAAGAAATATCCCGTTCAACGGAAGTTGTTATTGAACCTAAAAGAATGGTTCAGAAACAAAAGAGGAACAAAGTGGATAAAGTGATATCCACTTTGTTTTATTCAGAAATCGCTTTCATCGTCTTGCGGTTCATGTATGGGTGTTACACAAATTACGTGTTCTGGTCGGCACATGATGGCATCACCTTACACAAGGTGATTTTTGGAATGCCTTAAAGGAGAACGACAATGAAGAGAATGAAAAGAGAGTTTTGCAGAGCTTCGAAAATCGACGCTGTCAATGATGTGTTGAAAGGGCGCTACGCCATTTACAAAACACGTCAAGGGTTGGAAATTGTCTTTCACGACAGTTACCGACCTGATATTTTGACTGACATCGAACGTCAGATTGAAAAGAACCCACGCGGAACGTGGTATTGCGAAAAAAATGCCTTTCTCAAAGGGCATTAAGTGACATTATCAAGAAGACATCTGAAATATGATGTCTTCCTATAATTTCACTTGACAAGAAAGGAGTAAGACAATGAAAAAACAATTTCATAGATTACTTTTGACAAAACGTCAAATGGAACATCAAGCTAAAGCATATGCTGAACAGTTTGGTGAAGATTATCAGGAAGCTTTTGACGAGATGATGGAAGCTTGTCGAAAGTATAACAAGTTTATTCTAGAAGGGAGTAAATATAATGAATGAAGAAAGAATTTGGAGTCGTCTGAAACCGATTTCATATGTTGTCATGTTAATCGGTTTTGCCCCGGCAATTACAACAGCTTTTGGTGACACGTATTTGACTTTTGTTGATTACGTGTCGGCGTTCAGTGGGTTCTTCGGGGCTTGCTTTATTAACGAATTGTAAAGGAGTTCATCATGTCTGAATTGGAACAGTACAAAAATAAAAACGGTGACCTGACTGTAAAAGGGTCGTTGTTTCAAGCCAAAACAGATCTTCAAGAAGTCAGAAAAGACTTGTTGTTATGTCGAGGTATAGGCGACATAGCGACCATATTTAAGGAACGTTTTACAGAAGCGAAGAAGCTTTTGTCAGAAATCGAAGAAGAGGTTGAGTTGTCATTACGTATAATAGAGTGGCAACAAAACCTCGAAAGCGAGCACTTTGTCCATATTGTAACGAGCCTTGGTGGTAACAGTGTGTCCGCTCGCGACAAATTGTTGCAAGACGAAGTGCTTAAACATTGCGAAAATATGAAAGGAAATGCATCAAAAATAGTGTGTTTCTTTAAAGATTTAGCAGCACATTCTGATATGGTGAGTGTGAAGTTGCAAGCAGAAGCCCTTGCGCTTATCATTGAAAGACAGTTGAAATATTTGGACACTGTCCGCAATGATAAAGAATTCGCACAAGAAGCTGTCGTGGAAATTGAATTCTGTTAACAAAGGAGAACAAACATGGAACCTAAACATGTTTCGAAAGGTATGAATACCTATTTGGCGGAAATGTTCAACAAGTGGGAAAGTGAAAACACACCTGCGTGGCAAAACAAAGACATTCGGAAAAGCATTCAGGAATGGCGCGCAAAACACCCTGAACTGAATTGAAAGCGAGACAACAATGGACGAAGAGAAACAAAAGAGAGCGGTGTTTAATGCAAGCAGTATTTCTAAATACCTTAAAGCAAACGGAAAAATGCCGCTTGACATTGGGTTCAACCGTGAAGAGGTAACCGAAAAAGACGCCGAACTGATCAAAGGTTATACGTTTGACTCGATTACCTTGAACTATACACACATTGAAAAGTTGTCAATGTTGCCGAAAGCGAAGTTTTACAAATTCAATCAAGCAATCATTGGTAAGTTTGATGACCTTGCATTGACAGACGATTACAAACGGTGTGTATGGTTTGATAATTGTCCGACGTTAATCCCAAACTTAAAGTTTCTTCACGATTGGGTCAATGTCGTGTTGATACGTGATACACCAATTTTGAAAGCTGACGGGCTGGAAGACTTGGTGTTGAAATACAACAGAGCAATCAATTATAAAAATTGGTTCGGGATTGATTGCTTAATCATTCAACCGGCAACGAAGTCTTTTATGAAATCCGCATTAGAGCATTTACCGAAAGACATCGTTGTTGATTTGGGTAATCCTGAATATCCGTTCGAAGAAAGAGAATGGGATAAGCAGTACCCATTGCATCATAGATGCGACATTAAAGCAAGAGATTGTGCGACGTTGAAAAAGAAATTCGAAGCACAATGTGAGCAAATAGCAAATGAAAACAAAGGAGAACGACTTTTAAGGGAGATCTAAATGACATTTGCGCTAATTATAGTGTTGTTATACCGTTACACTACATTGTCAGGTTTTATGGCAGCAATCTTAACGGTATTGTGTATTAAATTTCCACTGTCATTGGGTGTGTTGTTATTCTTAATGCTGTTACCCAAAGACGAACTTTTTGAGGAGAAAAAAGATGAGTAAAGTTGAAACGATCTACGAAGTTGTTACGAGCAGGGTTACGGGTGAAGAAAGGACGGTACCGACGTTTGTTCGTAAATTCAAATGTGGCTTTAAAGTCATGACGACGTATTACGAAATGTGGAAAGAAGCGATGACGGTCGTCTATTATAAAGACGTTCGTGTCAGCCGTATTCATTCCATGAAAGACGTCAATGAAGAACAGGCAAAAGCGTTCCTTGAAAATTTGCAGGATCTGGATTTGGCGGTTATCATTGCGACAGGAAATGTCAAACGCAAAAAGGAAGGTATTCGGACTGGAAACAAAAAACGTTCTGTCAACGCCTACCTTGACAATACAATTGGTCACAAGGCGTTTGGTAAATAATTGTTGACAACAGTGTGATGGTTGTGTAGTTTTATACAACCATCACAATTGGAGGGTACAATGGAAAAAGAAAAAACTGTTAAGGTTAAGTCAATTCACGCAGAGGAAGAAATTGTCGATGAATTTGACATGACCGAGATTGCGAAGAATATGGGGTGTTACACCCCGGCACCTAAACAACAAAAACAGTGTCTTGATGCAAATGATGTTCAAGGCATTGTTGACGGTGTTCTTGATGAAATGGACGGTGAAGACTTGACGGGTTTGACTGACGAAGAAGTCAGAAAAGAGTTCGATGAGCGCGTCGCCAAAAAACGTCAAGAAGAACAGAAGAAGCTGAACGAAGAAAACGGTCACATTAAAGCAAAAGCACCGAAAGGTGACAATCGATATTTGGCAAGTGATGATGTAGAAATCAATGCATTGCGTACTGCCAAATTGAAAGGTAAAGATCTTCATTGTTTGAAGATTGAACGTGATTGCCCTCGCAATATTGTTTTGGATACGTTGCGGGCGATGTGTCTCGAAGTAGAAGCTATTACGAAATGTAAAAAGGTTTCTGACTTCAGCGAATTTCCGTGTTTCCTTTCTGTTAAGGATTGGAACAACGACATTCAAGAACTTTCCGATGATGAATATTGGGAAATTGACTTGAAAGAACCGTATGATTTAACGGAGGAAACGAAAGGGCAGATTGATGACGATTTGTATCCGTTAATCAATCAAGCAGTTCATTGTTTTTCATTTTATCGTAAAAAATCAAATTTCACTGAAGAAGATGGAATTTGGTTGGAAAAAAGTGAAGACGGTGAATGGCAACCGACTTTTACATATGCCGCGAGTGTAAATAAAGCTATCCGTGAAGTTATGCCTGAAAATGTTGACAAACTCTTCGGGTTTAACATAATGAATATGTTTTCCAAGAAGTCGATGGAAGCGATGAAGAAACGTGAAGCGACTTTCAATGAAGGCGAACGGAAAACTGTCGATAGCTTTATCAAAAGCTTGCAGAAACATTTAAGCAATGTAAAACCGGAAGACTTGATTAAAGATGTCAAGAAAAGTCTTTGCGATGTTCCTAAAATCATTTGGAACACTGTTGGTCTTGACATCGATGAAGACGAACGGCATCAGATGATGTTCATTGCATATATGATGAACAAATGTTCTGAAACGTTTGCAAACATGGAAATCACTAAATTGGTTAAAACCAAAAGTGGTGATAAAGATGTTGATGAAGGGTTTAAAGCATTCTTTGAAACCTTTAACATTGGTAAAATGGTGAAGAAGGCAAACAAGAATGATCAGAATAAAATTTAAACCTAAAAACATCATCTACCGTATCTTTGTAGACGACCCTGATATGGCAGTCAAGGTCGCCTACACTGTTTTGGAATGTCGAAAAGATGACATTCAAGTTTTAACATTCAAAAAGAAAGGTACTGATTACGACTGACCTTTCTTTGAAAGGAAGAGTAAAATGAAAGCTGAAACAAAACTTCTCAAACTCGTTGAGAAAGTCAACGAAGCAAAAGAAAACAAACGGAAAGCTGAAGATGACATTAAGAAAGCTGAAGAAGCTATCATTCGAATTATGGGTGATGTTCCGAAGACTTCCGTTGAAAAGAATGGTGTCGCCTATACGATCACTATTGGTGACAATGTTCGTTATGCTTTGGTTGAAGAAGGAAAACGGAAAATGATTAACGATGTTCCGTTTGAATCAAATCTTTGGAAGAAGACGCCTGATATCGGTGAATGTCTGAACAATGAAGAAATGAAAGGTTTCGTGATTCAGAAAGAATTCACACCGAAAGTGATTATCAAGTCTTCGAAAGTCAACTAGAAATAAATCTGTTGACAAACACCTGAAAACCGTATAGATATGATATCTATACGGTTTTGTTATGCAACCCAATTATTGTAGGAGTAAAAACTATGGGTATGTCTTTTAAAGAATCGTTGAAAGCTATCGACACAATTCGTGCTTGCACTATTAACAATGGTGCTTCGATTGTTCCGTTGCTTTTAGGTGAAACTGGTATCGGCAAAACCGAACTGGTTCGTGAATACTGCCAAGAAAACGGTCTGACGTTGATTACAATTCATGTATCGCAGATTGAACCGTCTGACTTGACTGGTTTGTTCAAAATCAACCGTTACGGCAAGACGGACAACTGTTCCCCTTCGTGGTTGCCGTGGTTGTCTGAAGCTGAATTCGAAGCAATCAAGAAGAGTGGTGCGATTGAGGTTGAGGAACTGAACGTCTTGAAAGACGGTGTTATCAACCCGAATGGTGGCATCGTCTTTCTTGATGAAGTCAATCGTGGTCACGAAGATATTCGACAGTCGTTGTATCAGTTGATTAACGAACGTCGTATGCATACGTTTACCTTGCCGAACAATTATACGATTGTTGCGGCAGCGAACCCGTCAAACGGTTATGAAACGTATGATTTTGATAGAGCGTTGGTCAACCGTTTTGCATGGATTGATTTTCAACCGCAAGCGAAAGAGTCTGTCGAATACTTGTCTGATAAATATTCGACATCGCCTGTCGTTCAGTGGTTGAAACACAATGACGAAATGATCGAACTGTATGCTGTTGATAAGCACGGCAATGCAGTATCGAATGATATGGACGATCAGAAAACAATGTCGCCTCGTATCATTGAGCAAGGTATTATCTTGCTGGAAGAAATGCATCGTCGTCATTATCCGCAGAAACTGAAAAATCAGATTTTGCGTTCGATTTGGAAGAAAGATGCGGTTGAAGCGTATTTGTCTTTCGATGAAGAAGCTGAAAATGCTATTGAATTGAAAGACATCTTTACCGGAAATTGGCACACACCTGTCAAGAAGTATGTTGAACAACAGAAACTTGATTTGTTGTCGGTCATTGTTTCTCGTATGGCACGGTTCTTCGTTGACTATGAGTTTGCGACACCACGTACCAATGAAGAAACAAAAATGGTGGAAAACGTTGTCGAATTCTACCACAATGTTCCAGAAGAGTTGTGTGTGACGTTCTTGTCGTCTTGCACTAATAAATACTTTGAACTGAAAGACGGTCGCAAGTATTTTGGTAAAAATTGCAAGGACGGGAAGTTGATTGTCAACGAACATCATCTGTGCATGCAACCTGAATTTCGTGGCGGCAAAACTGAATACGCCAAGAATGAAATTGGTTCGGTTTTGAAGAGTGCCAAGAATTTGGGTGTTCTGGCGAACGGAAGCAAAAAGTAAATCAAGATGCACGGGGGTTGAAACATACCCCCGTCATTAACTTTAATTAAAGGAGTGTACAATGACAACACATACCATTGACGAATTGATTGCCGCTACATTTTCCGCAGTGGATATGGACGGTAAAACAAATTCGTATTATGCGCTTGTTTTGAGCAAATGCAAGAAATACGCAAGTAAAGAAGTTCCGACAATGGGTGTTGCGTTTGATCAGCGTGGCAAACTGGTTTTGTTGTGGAATCCTGATTTTCTTCGAAGATTAACTGACGGTGAAGCGATTGCCGTCTTAAAACATGAAGCAATGCATATCTTCTTTAAGCATCTTGCACGGTTTCAGACGAAGAAAAATCATACGCGGGTTAACATCGCAACCGATATGGCTATCAATCAATATTTGAGAGGATTGCCGGAAGGTTGTCAATTACCTGAAACATACAAACTTCCGAGAGGTTTGTCAGCTGATGCGTATCTGAAAGCATTGGAAGAACAAAACATTGCTGATGATAAGAAGATGTCTTGTGGTGGCATGGGTCAAGGTAACGGTGATCAATCACAAAAAGGTAGTGGTAACGATCAAGGTGAAGATGGTCAAGGCGGAGATCAAGACGGAAGCAGTGCCGGAACTGACAATCACGAAACATGGGACAAAGTCGTTGATGACAATGGCAAAATCATTGGCGATACTGAAAGCGAGGGGGTTGATACACAATCAACACTGGATAGGATTTCACGTGCAGTTGCTCAACGAATGAAAGAACAAGGTGATACACCCGCATGGGCAACGGCGGTTGTTGAAAATATGGACAAAAAATCAACACACAACTGGAAAAACGAATTGCGTGTGTTGGTTAATTCTGTATTATCAACAGACAAACGACGGTCACAGAAACATATTGATAGACGTTTGGCTTGCATTACTGATGAATTTCTTTTCCCCGGTAAAAAGAAAGATAGAAAACCGTCAGTCTTGCTGGTTCGTGATACGTCAGGATCAATGTTTTGTGCGGAGACACAGGCAGCAGTTCTGACAGAAATGGTTGCAATCAGTCGTCGTGCTGAAGTTTTGGTATGCGATTGTGATACAGTCATCCATCAAGTATATAAAGTTCGTAAACCTTCGGACTTTAAAGAATACAAAGGTGGTGGCGGAACATCGTTTGTTGAACCTTTTGCAGAAGCTAAAAAGCGTAATGTCGATGCAGTTATCTACTTGACAGACTTGTACGGTGAATTTCCTGATCCGAGAAATATCGGAAAGTATGCGAGAAACACTGTATGGGTAACGGTAGAAAGGGATGCTGATAGAAGTGACCCGCCGTTTGGCAAGGTTGTTCGCATTCAAGATGAACAATAAACAATAAAGGAGGGGGTGATAAATCCCTTCCTTCTTTTTTAAGGAGATTAAAACAATGACGGAAAATGCGGAAAATGTTGAAAACGAAGTCAAACCTATTGTAGGTCATTGCTTAATCAATGGGTTTAGTTATGCATTACCTATCAATGAACATATCATTATCGAAAGGTGCGCTCGTGACGAAAAGTACATCAATGAAAGAATGGCTGAATGTGAACCCGCCGAAAACCCCGCAAAGATAGTCGTCGGGTTAAGTCAATTCTTTAACACTGATAAACGAACGCAATTGTTTAGCATAGAGGATCCTGAAGATAACAGCAAGAAAATCTTAATCATTCGATTGAATGGTGATTTTGCTGTTTTCGTTTATCCTGATTTTGAATGTACAGTTGCAGGTAATGCTTCAATGAAATCCAAATACAATTCATTTGTATTTGATAAATACCTGAAATATGGCGCGGGGCGCAAGGGTGAAAAGTTTACAGTCACACTTAAAAAGAGTGACAGGTTTTACGGCACTATCAAAGAATACTTCACACAGTATGGGTGTTGTTTTGATATGAATGTTGGAGAGTTTCTTATGGAGATGCTTTAACGGAGGTCGCAATGTTAACAGAAGAACAAATTAAAAAGTTTGATGGCTTGCAAGCATATGTGTCGTGTGAATGCGATTATGAGCAAGCACAATTCGACTTTGAGGATTTGGTTGAGAAAGTCGACAATAATTGTTACATCCTTAAATCCTCATCTTATATATTCGATGGTGATGATTTTTACTTGCAAGATATTGTAGATATACCCAAGCTTGCAAGAGAGTCGTATTCAACCTTGCGTGATATCTTTTTAGTTGCAACTGGTTGTGAAATGACAAAAGAGGATTACAACAGTGATTTTTCTGGTACATTTCAAGACCTTTTAAATCAGTTGCGATTCACCCAAGAATCAATCGAAGCATTGCAACCGTATTTCAAGATACCTGTGGAATGCTACGAAACGAAAGGTTGTGGTCAAGGTGATTATGCATTTGTCCTTTTGTTTGACGACGATGTAAGTGACAAAAAACGAAATGCAGAGATGCATAAATCTATTAACCATTTGTTTTGGGACGCGCCAATCTTTTGCCGATTGGTATTTGGTGACGGCACAGATTTTGTTGCGGAAGTTGAGGACAGATATGAATACGATAAAGATACATATTGGAAAAACTTCATTGAACAACTTGCATCTGAAATACCTGATGTAGAAGCTTTCGGAGAGTATCTTTTAGATTTGATGCCTGATGAACCGTCGAGTTGAGGAGTAAAGACAATGAAAGAAATCACAGTCAAAACGTTTGCTGAACTGAAAGAAGCTTTTAAAGACGAAGAAAGAAACTTGACGATTGTCTTTAAGAACAATCGTATTACAAAGTTTCCGAAGATGAATATCGAACGTGACAAAGGTGTTGTCATATTGAAGTTATACACACCTAAATTAACAACATTGAAGAATGTTCCGATGCCGTCACGATTTATGAATTGGCTTGATGTTGAAGAAGCCAGTTTAACAAAACTTGAAAATGCAAGTGAGTGCAATATAACAAACCCGTGTGTATGTTATTTGCCTTGCTTAAAGTTCGATAGCATCACTGTCACAAAAGAAAACACTTGTCAATCTGGTTTTATACGGTTGGCATTGGCGTGGCAACAGTTTATGCGAAACGATGTACAGAACATCTTTAATGTGTTCAGTACAACAATTGTTCCGAGAGCTTGTGTACCTGAAATGGTATGCAATAATGTTGATGACTTAAATTTGCCGGAAGTTTTGAGAGATGTTGTTAAATCAACGGATATGTTGACAACAGTGGAAATCAATCTGGCAAGAAAGGTTATGGAAACTGAAATCGGGAATTTGACATTTTCATCTATATGAGGTGAACAATGAAAGAATATCGAAGCAGAGAGATCAAGATGTTTGTCGAAAGCGATTGTGAAGAATTCGACGACATTGATGTTGATTATTCACAGTACTATGAAACGGTTGATTTGCAAGATTTACCGTATGCTGAAAACAGACTGTCAGCAAGGGTAGATTCGGTCAAAGGATTAAAGGTACAGGATTCTATTGATTGTATAGATTTCATTACCAATGGCTATACAATAAAAGACCTTGACGTTTTAAATTTAGGCTTCGAGATTCCGTACCTTAATTTGACAATACACTTGTCAACAAATCTTGAAAACACAAATGAACTTTTGGAAGACTTGAAGAAGTTGGCAAAGGTTCGATGTGATAAATTTATGATTGTGTTTGTTCCGACAGATGATATGACGTGGCAACAGCAAAGAGATGCCTTGTTATATATTTTGCCGAGAGTGACATTGCCAATCGTTGAAGATTTGTGTCAAGTGAATACGGGTTCGAATCGTTTATCATACTTTACTGAAAAGGAAAAAGATGATGACGATAAGAAGCTTGACAATCTTTTCAAATGGGTGGTTGATAAAAACAGAACAGTTGGAAGCGATTGCTTGTTTGAAATATGAAAGGTGGTGATAGGTATGTTGCCTTTATATGGTTATGCGAGTGAAGTCGAACGATTGTATAAAAGAACATATCTGAAAATATACAATCAAGATGGGTATGACATCAGTTTGGTAAAAGTTTTTGTAAACGGTGTCACGCCATATATAGACTACAAAGTCATACAGACACCTAAACGGAACTTGCGCTGTTTAAAACAATTCAAAACTTGTGAAGAAGGTTTGGATGCAGTGCTTGAAATGAATCCGTTCAGTAAGGATGTATGGTTAACTAAAATTGGTGGAAGGTATGCATTGTATATAAAGAAAGCTAAAATAATCAATACATACACAAAACCTTTTTGGACACCTGTTATCAATGAGTCGTTTTTGGAATTTGTCGAACATTGGAAAGGAACTATATCATCAGCGTTCGAACATTACAAAAACGTTAACAACGACGGTCAAGGATTGCTTGACACAATTTAAGGAGAAAGACAATGAAAAAAGAATTTGGTTTTTTGCCTGATTGGGCAAGAGATTGCACGATTGAAAAAGGGTCTGGCAAATGGTGGGTTTTTACAGACAAAGACGGTGTACAGACACTGGTTTCCTATTTTACACCTATTATGCGTAGGTACGAAGATGGAACAATGGTTCGTTTTGTTGAGAGCTGTTCAATGACAACTTTTCAACACATTCGTAAGTGGTCTGGCTTGAGAGCTGATGATTTCAGAGCCTTGCCGTTAACTTCTATCGAAAACGGGTGAACAAATGCCGAACGTAAGTAAAGTAAAAGAAATAACCCGTAAAGCATTAGAAATGATGCATACGGAGTTATCTGATGATGACATTGAAAGATGTGTAGATTATGCATGGACATTACACGATTTGGGGATGTCAGAACAGGAAGCAGCTATCACAGCTTGCAAGGAATTTATCTTGATTGAAAGGAGCTTTTGAAATGCAATTGTCACCTTTATCAGAGTCAACAAGAAAAGCAGTTGAAAATGAAATTGAGGCGGTGAAGGATATCATCGCCCTTTTTCCGCAAGTCAAAGAAGTTGTCAAGAAATATGACGGTAAAACATTGGACACACGCACAGTCCATAAGATACAAAAAGAATTGTTGAAGGTCGATAGGCATCTTGATTTCAGCTTTTTGTATGCTCATATCAAAATTGAACATTTCGACAATTACAATGAAATCAACACGACCCATTGCATCTATTCAAAGTATCTGACAAAGTCAGAAGTCAACTTTCAATATGATGAAGAATGCTTTAATTATGCCGAACAGTATCTTAAAAGCTATATCGAAAAATTCAACAACTATATGTTGAATGAAAAAATGTTGTTGGAATCATTGCAACAAGTCAGCGAAACATACAACGCCTTAACAAAAGAGATACCTACTGTATGCCAAAGATTGGTTGGCGTCAGAGTGGCTTCATTATAAAAGGAGATTGACAATGCTTAAAGAATGTGATAAAAAAGACGCGACATTGGCATACATCATCAAGACAATGAGTGAGTATGACGGTTTGATCTTGCACGGGAAACCGACGAATGTGAACATCATAAAAGGTAATGTTGGTTATCAGCTGACAATCAAAAAGAAAGTACCGATTACTAAAAGCTTGATTGATGCATTGGAAAAAACTGGCGATGTGGCTACAGTCAGTTTAGAATCATTGCAAAAGACGGTAGATATGTTTAAAGCTAAATCAGAAGCTTTACAGAAAGATGTCAAATTATTGCTTGATATTCTTGACAGATACCGTACAGCCGTTGACAGTTTCGCAGCAGAGAATTGTGAAAACATGAATGATGTGGAAGAATTTGAAGAGTTCTACAACATTAAAGTCAGCGGCAAACTGAAAAACGAAATTCAAGCAATTGAAGATTTACGGAGGTAAAGACATGAGCAACAACCAAAACATGCATAAGGCAAAAGCAGCGAAAGACGATGAATTTTATACGCAATTGTCTGATATCGAAAAGGAGTTGGTCAAATACAAGGAACAGTTTAAAGGCAAAACTGTTTTGTGTAATTGTGATGATCCCTTTGAAAGCAACTTCTTTAAATTCTTCGCCTTGCAGTTTAAAGAGTTGGAGTTGAAAGAGTTAATCACAACAAGCTATCGTGACAGCGCAATCAAAAAGCAAAACATCAATATGTTTGACAGCGGTGCCTATAAAGTCAGGATTGTTGGAGAAAGTAACAATGAAAAGGATGTTCCTAATTTTCTGAAAAGGGAACATTACAATTTAAAGGACGTAATGAGGTGGTTGGAAGAACAAAAGAAAAGTTTTCCAAATGGAAATCTAAACGTATTTTCCCCTTTAGAAACAGGCGACTTTGCCAGTGAAGAATGTGTGAAGTTGTTGGACGAAGCAGACATTGTCGTAACAAATCCGCCATTTTCCAAATTCCGCGAGTTTGTTGCATTGCTGATGGAACATAAGAAACAGTTTCTGATTATCGGGAACAAAAATGCCATTGCATATAAAGAGGTTTTCCCGTTGATTAAGGAAAACAAGTTGTGGTTAGGGTATAATTCGCCAAAAGAATTTGTGCAACCCAATGGGACAACCAAAAAGTTTGGCAACATTTGTTGGTTCACAAACTTGCCTATTGAGAAGCGTGAAGAGTATTTGGATTTGTTTGAGGAGTACAACCTTGACAAATACCCGATGTATGACAACTATCTTGCCATCAATGTTGACCGTGTTGCAGATATTCCTTGCAATGAATGGTTTGAAATGACGGTTAATGAAGACCTTTACAACAAACTTAAAGCGACGTATGGTGATGATTGTGTGCTGATTGATAGTGATGATGTTAAGAAACAATATCACATTAAGGTTCGCAACATTGTCATGGGTGTTCCTATTACGTTCCTTGACAAGTATTGCCCGAAACAGTTTGAGATTGTTGGTCTTGACAGATACGTCGAAGATAACCCTAATTTTGGGCATCGGTTTCATTTGAACAAGAAAGAAGTTTATGCACGCATTTTAATAAAACGTGTAATAAAATAAACCTTAACAGATAGAAGCGATATCATTCATTTGGTATCGCTTTTATTTTATCAAACATCCAACCAGTTGTCAACATCTAAATGAAAGGGAGAAAGAGATGACGATGAAGATTACGAAAACCGAGATTGCGATTCGGGATTTGGTGAAGGATTATAAAGAAGATAAGAAGACAGGTAAAATTACAGGGTATGGAGGGAAGCTGAATATCCGTCCGAAATTTCAGAGGGAGTTTGTTTATAAGGACAAACAACAGGAGGCTGTTTTGGAAACAGTAAAGAAAGGCTTTCCGCTGAATACTATTTATTGGTCAAAGTCAAATGAAGACAGTTTTGATTGGGAGGTTCTTGATGGGCAGCAGCGAACAATTTCAATCTGTCGTTTCTGCACGAATCAGTTTTCGATGGAATTTCAGAAAGGTGTTCCTGTTTTCTTTATGAACATGCCAGAAGAAGATAAGAACAAGATTTTGGATTACAAGCTTGACGTGTATCAATGTGATGGTACAGATATAGAGAAGCTGGAATGGTTCAAAGTCATTAACATTGCAGGAGAAAAACTTTACCCGCAGGAGTTAAGGAACGCTGTTTATTCAGGAGAATGGTTGACAAAAGCGAAGGAGTTGTTTTCCAAACAGAATGGTTGGGTGTATCGTAAATACAAAGACCTTTTGTCAGGGCAGGTCATTCGGCAGGATTACCTTGAAACGGCATTGAGTTGGATTGGTGCGAAGGAAGGCAAGAGTATTGAGGAATACATGGCAGCGCATCAGTTTGATGAAGTGAACAAGGAAGGAACGCCTGAAGGATTTCCATTATTCAAATATGTGAAAGATGTGTTTGATTGGGTAGATAAGACTTTCCCGACGGCACGGTCGTATTTGAAAGAAGCGAAGAAAGTGGAATGGGGTTTGTTGTACAATCGTTTTGGAACAGAATCGCCTGACATTGAAGAAATCAATGATGAGGTCAAGAAACTGATGATGGATAGTGATGTCGAGAAGAAGTCAGGGATTTGGGAATATGTGTTGTCAAATGATGAAAGTGTATTGAACATTCGCACGTTTGATGACAATACAAAACGAGAAGTGTATGAACGTCAGCATCATAAATGTCCGTATTGTGTACAGGAAGGGAATGACAAGGAATATAAAATTGAAGAGATGGAAGCAGACCATATAACGCCGTGGTCGCAGGGTGGAAAGACGACAACAGAAAATTGTCAGATGTTGTGTAAGAAACACAATCGAAAGAAGAGCGACAAGTAAAGAAAAAGATATAGGCGGGTGATAGAGATATTGCTCGTCTATTTTTTACTATAACATGAAAAAGAAAAGGAGTCAAGGAAATGATAAAAGTAGGAGATATTCTCAAAGAGAAGGAAGATAGTGAACGATTAAGCATTATCACGAAGATTAAGAACGATGATAGTTTGATAGAAGTTCACATGATAGCTGAAGATGGAGAAGTTCGTATAATCACATATCTTGATGAAGACACCATGCAAGAAAGTATTGGCAGCAAGATTGTATCAGAAAACCAAAATGATACAGATTGGTTGTCGCGTATTGTTAATGTGTTCACAAAAGGTGAGCGAACATTGCAATCCATATAACGAAAAAGAGGAGTAAAGAAAATGGGGCAGCGTTTAATTGTAGAGTTTCGGTATGATGGCGAAACGATATTCGGATTGTACCAGCATTGGTCGGCATATACGCAATCCGCATTTGAAACATTATATTCCTTGATACAGTGTGATAATGATTTAGGAACGGGTGGACATTGGAAGAAGCCGACCAGTTATAAAGAAGCAGTGTTGCAAGCAATGGAGATGGCTAGCAACATTCAAGGGGTTGTATGGGACAATTATAATCCCGCAATGAAAGATAAAGATGACGAATCGTTTGGTTGGTCGTATGTTAGAAAAACATTTACGGGAGATGACGACCAATCAAAAGCAATCAGAGCGTTATCAGAGAAATTTTCAAACGTAGGCGACCGTTCAACAGGGTTGGTTATGATTGGAAAAGAGGCTGAAAATTGTCTTGATTTAGGTGAATATAGTATTGCTATTAACCTTGACGATCAAGATATTCAGTTTGATGTTTTTAACTTTTTTGAGGGTCTTGCGGAATATGTTGATTGCTACGGTGGAGAAGCAGACAAGCCTTCAAATTTAGTGTTGCCCCAAAATGTTTATCTTGACAATTTTAAATATGATGATATAGATTGTATATCACCAGTTATTGACAAGATGGCAGAAGGGTATCAGTTTTATGTGCCAAGTATAGGTTATGATAAAGATGTGATATTTGGCGCAATCGCTTAACAAACTAAATGGGAGTAAAAGCTATGGAAGTAAAAACGTCTGATGTGAGAATGGAAAGCAATGAACAGTTGCAGGGAAAATCGTTCACGATTGCAACTAATGCGAAAGCTTTTGAAATCTTGACAAGCACGTTGTACAGTAATGTTCCGTCGTCGATTGTTCGTGAACTGATTTCCAATGGTTATGATGGACATGTCCGTGCTGGCAATGTGTTGAAAGAAATTGATGTGCATTGTCCGACTGTGTTTGAACCGACATTTGAAGTACGGGATTACGGTTGTTCTATGGACGAAGAAACAATGATGAATGTATATACGACATTCTTTTCGTCAACAAAGAATGGTGGCAATTCCGAAGTAGGTGGTTTTGGTTTAGGTTGTAAATTGCCGTTTGCATATACGGATATGTTCACAATTACAACGTATCTGAATGGTAAACGTCAAGACTATATCGCCAGTAAAGAAAATGGTGTCCCGACATTAAACAAAATGGGAGATGCTGAAGATACTGACGAACCCAACGGCGTTAAAGTGTGTGTTCCTGTGCAGGAAGATGACATGGAGAGTTTTGAAGATGCAGTGGAATATATGATTAAGTATTCTACTTTTCCGATTAAGTCTAATCTTGAATGTCAACCCGCAAAGGAATATGACTGTGCAGGAATTTTTAGCTATCATAATTATGGCAATGCAGGTAAAAAGGAAAAAAAGCAGATCATTCGTGTAGGAGGTGTACCGTACAGACTGAACTGTAAAGAAATGGCGGCTGGGTTCAACATGTGGGATAATGTAAAGTATTATAAAGCGCAACAGTCGTATGATAGTAATCGACTGTTGTTGCATAAAGCTTTATGTGAAGTTGAACGTTATAACTCGTTTGATTTGCCGATTGAAAAACTTTTCGACTATAACGGTTGTTTGGATTTTGAAATTGGCGAATTAGACATCACGGCATCAAGAGAGTCTTTGCAGTATTCTGTCAAGACAAAAATGGTGTTGTTCAAACGACTGGTTGAACTGCAGACGAAATTGTATGATTATCTGTACAAGAAGATTTCTGTATGGAATGACAACATGCAAACGTTGGACAAAGCTATCGACAAGTTCAAAGAGTTGTTGCAGTTCAATTACGGTAGTTTTGCGAGTGTTTCCAGAGCAATCCGTTTCAACTATAAGGTTGGTGGGTTTGAAAGCTATATTAACATCGACAGTTATGATCCGTCATTGTTATGCTACAGTGAGGAAATCGTCCAAAAGAATAGTTTGTTGGACGGGTTGGAAACGCCGAGGTGTCATACGTTAAATGCTGATACGAAACGTATTCAACATTCAATCAAAATGGCAACAATTTCTTTGACTAAAACGAGTGTTAAGCAAGACATCTACATTACCAATGCACCGTTGAAGTATAGCGGAATCAATGTGGACGAAAAGAAGATTGAAGAATTTGGCAGGTATAACGCCAATGAAGCAATCATTACGGTTGCACAACGTTCCGATGTACAGAAACAAGGTGAATTGTTGCAGAAACGTCTTGATGCGATTGCACCTAATATCTACAATGTTATAGTTGTGGATAAAAAGAATTGTGCAATCCCGAAAGCAACTCGACAAATCAGAAGAGTAAAAGATAGCAAAGAAGAAGTGGTTGACGAAAAACCGATGACGATTGCCGCTAAACAATTGATTGCAAGTATGCAACCGATTGTGGACTATTTTGGCAAGATTTATCTGTTCAAAGGAAACGGAGAAAATTATGCAAGAATTAAGAGTGCATTGTCAGCTCTTGATTTGGCTAAAGACTTCTTTGGAATTCCGAGTATGCAACCGATTCTTAATTGTTTTACTGTTCACGGTACGGCAAGAAAATTGGTTGAGAAAATAGCCGATGTTCCTGTCGTGTATTTTGAAGATGAGGATGATGCCAATGACAACATTGCAAAACATGAGTTAATCAAAAGACTGCAAAAACAGTTAACACAGCTTGACTTATTTGTTGGTCTGTCGAGAGATGTAAAAATCTTGATGAGAGGTTGCATCAAATACGGTGAAAAGTATGCTCAATGTGATACATTGAAACACATTTGCAAGGTGCAAGAGTTAGGCATTTGTTCAGTACCGTCGGTTGAGAAGTACGCTAAAGTAGATGCGAATGCAGCAGTGTTGACAGTATGCAAAAACTTTTTGTACCGTATGACTGAAGCACAGCGAAATTTGGTAATGGCTAATATCTTTTACCAAAATTCTTTCTATTATTCAGCCCCTGAATTTAATGATTTCTTAAGAAGTTTGGGGTTGACAATAGAGGAATAATTTGATAGAAAAGGGTGAGTTGAAAGATATTCACCCTTTTCTTTTTTAACAACAGAATTCAATGAAAGGACACGACGATGATTAAATACTTTATAACGCCGAATGTTCTGACGATGTTCATCAATGGCAAACAAATCTTTGTTCCGAGCAGCCATCTGAATTATGGAACAATGTGTAAAGTGTTAAAGGGGGGTTGTCAAGATGAAAAGGAAATCATGGCTTTAAATGACTTAAAGAATTGCATGTTGACAGAATTTCCAGATTTTGTTGAAGTTGCTGAAGATGGAAAATTGGTCTTAAAACATTGCCATGAAGTCAATATGGAAAAGTTCACAAAAGAAGCTTTACAATCGCAAAGAGATGGTAAAGATACGCAAGGTTTCTTTTGTTTGTTGATGAACATGAGTGAGAATAAAACGATTGGAGTTGCAGACTTTTTACAATGGTTAAAGAGTGGCAGCTGTCGATATACCATCAATGGTACAATCTTAAGCTACGGGTTTATTGATGATGGAGGTGTCTGTTTTTTGAAAGAAGCTGCAGATAAAAACACCAATGCAATTGTTGACATTAAACCGCAACTGCTTGAGATGTATGTTAATAAAGATAACAAATGGACGTGTGTTCACAAAATCAAAGATGGCAGCTTTACGGTAATGTGGCAAGGAGAAAATAAAAACTTGCCGAACATTGATTCCTTCAACGTGTTTAGTGGTGATGGGTTGCTGGATTGTTTCTAAAGAGGAGTGAAAATGCAATGGACGAAAAGACATTAAAAGAAATCGAACAACTCGACAATACGCAAGTGCTTGACGAGCTTGAAGATTTGAGAGTCAATAACCTTTATGATGACTTGCAAGAAATGTTGTATGCAATCTTTCCGTTGTATGCAATTGTGTACAATGAAATTGTGGAAAAGTTTCGCATCATCATTCCGTATGAAAATGATGGCATTGCTACCAATGCAAATGATGAATTGGTGTATCAGTTAGCCTTGCAAGATGATACAGGTTTTGTGCGAACGATGATGTGGAATTTAGATGACCCTGTTGACAATGCAGAGTTTGTCAGAGGTGGAAGAAAACCGTTATTGCAGATTGTAAAGAAATGCAATAATTTTCTTGAAGCTGTGAACGCGCTGGCTGAAATCCAGAAAGACGGTGATAAACTGTTAAAGGAGGTGTAGAGGTGAGAATGAAAACAGGTGAGTTGCTGGAACATATCAAACGCATTTTAAAAGATGCTAATGGTGAGTCTTTTGGTGGCTATACTTTTCATCTTGATAAAATCACCACTAAAGCAGATGAGTTAAGGAGTTTGTTTTCTGATGGTTTACAGTATGTATATGCTGTAGGCAAAAACATCAAAAACGAAGGTGGGGAAGATGAGGTTTATATAAAACAACGTGCATTGATCCGAATTGATCGAGATGTACTTGTTCGTATAGCCAAATTGACCAATAAAAATGTAAAGCTGCGAAAGATTGACGCTAAACAGCTTTACTATTATTTGGAGATGGCTGAAATAGGGGAAGCTGTCTTAAACAGTCTTTAAGGAAGTGTACCAATGACATGGAGCAGAGAAGAGATCATTTCAAACATGCAAAGGTTGTTTGTTGATAAGACTATTGATGTCATTGGCGATAAACAACCTTTTCAAATTCAAGTTGCAAAGTCAGGTGGAAGTTTTGATAAAAACAGCTTAAAGTCAAGTTGGAGTCGTGAGGGGAAGGATTATAAAATGTATGCTTTTTGCAGAACACCTTTTTCACACGGAAGCTTGACTTTAGTTTGTTTTGTCTTAACAAAGAAGCTCGCAAGACAGTTATCAAATTATTCAACAGGTGATTTGATAGCTACATTTTCTAAGTTTGATAACACTGTTAATCATACAATGTATATCAGACTTGAATTGTTGTCAACAGGAAAACAGACATTAGTGGAGATATAACAATGAAAAATGAAATCACAATGAAGATGTGGATTTTCATATTGTCTATATGTGTATCATTCTTTTTGGGTTCGTTTGGTCAATACAAGAATCAATCGAAATACATAAAGATGATCGATAGCCAATTTGAAACAATGGAGAAGATGCAAGAGGTGAATAACAAGTGCGTGAAACAGGTTGCGGAGTGCGTTAACAAATTGAGGTGAAACATGTCAAAGAAATTGATTGACATCTTTTTAATTATATGTATAACATATATATTAAGATGGTGTTGGAACAAGTTTTCTAATACAGTGATAAACCCGAATGAAAAGGTCAAATACCCTGATGTGAAAGTTAAGATGGTTGGGAAACGGTTAATCAAGAATGATCGAATTGTTGATTGTGCTGTAGCCATGATGCTTCAAGGGTATGACGACCAAGAAGTAAGAATGTTTATCACAAAAGCATACAGGACAAAAACAGGTAAAGAGTTTTTGGATTGTTGTGCAAAGAGTTTTTACATTTACTAAACGAGGAGAAGAAAGATGAGAAATGCTGAAATGTTTAACGAAGAAAACGACTTTGCTTTGCAGAGTGCCAAAATGGATCAAGTGATTGAACAGGTTGGTTGCAAAGATAATGAAGTTGTAATTATCAAATCTGTTGATGATGCGCTGGAAGGAGATGCTGTCTTTATTTCTGATTTCAGTTGTTTGGGTAGTAGTGTAAAAGAGTTTGTTGACAATTTTGAACAGTTGGTTAAAAAAGGCAACACTGTTCATTTTGTCAGAGAACAGATAAGTTTGACGGATCAGTCCCAGATGGAAACTTTCTTGAAACAGTTGCAGTTTGCGGCAATGTTCGGAAGAAAACTTCGTAGTGCTGTTTCTTGCAACAATCTTGCTGTTGCCGCGAAAGTTGGACGATATGCAGGAAGACCGAAAGGTTCCAAAAATAAAACAAGCATCATTCAAGAAAAGGCAGATGAAATCGAATTCTGGTTGCAACAGGGCGAGTCTAAAAAGTGGATTGCAGAACAGTTGGGCATTTCGGTAGGTACGGTGTATAATTACATTCGTTCCAAAGAAGAAGCGTAATCATTTAAATAGGGGAAAGACAATGGTTGAATTTCACGGGACTGTAAAAGATTTCTTGAAGAACTATCCGAAAGAAAATCGTAAAGTTGGCGAGACGTATCGCATCATCAATTCTAAAGGAAGCAATGATTATCAATTCATTGATAACGTATCTGAAAAGAATTTCAAGAGAGTTGAAGTTAAAGACGCTGTCAATACTGAAATTGATGGTGCTGAAATGGAACGGCAAGAAGATGAAAGACGACTGTCTGAATTGAAAAAACTTGCTGAAAGAATTCTGTCATGCGCTGTAAAAGGAGATGAAGGCACACTGATAAATTTGTGTGAGGAAGTTAAAGATTGCACCAACATTACAGATTTGGTGTGCGAAGAAAATTGTGCTGAACTCAATTGTTTGTTTTGCAGACAGTTTTATGTTGACAACAGTGAAGTATATTGGGGGGTGCTTAACAAAAAAGGCATTGTTGATGACATTTGTTCTTTCCTTAACAATTTTGCAACAGTCATTAAACTTAATGCCAAATGTGTTGGAAGAGAAGATCTTTTAGACAGGCTTCTTCAAGGAAGTGATGTCGGTGTGTTTGCACGGTTGCGTGAAGAGTGGCTTGAAAGTTGTCAATACGTTATGGAATGTTGCAAACAAAGTTGTGGGTTTGATTTGAGAGGGGTTCAACGATTGAACAACTTGATATACAACTTTAATGGAATTACAGATGGGTGGTTGTGTTGTCTGAAAGAAATCGTTGATGATTTTGCATGGTTTGGAGAAACCTTCAAAACATGTGAGGATTGTAAAAGCTATGATTATGATCCACGCCCGATTAATGTTGCCAAGAGCTTTGAAACTTTCAACGAATGTTTGTGCGCACTGTATTCAAGATATGGAGTCAGAGAATGACAAAAAAAGGAATCTTCCAAAATATAGGTGTTGCACCGTACATGGTGTTTCGCCTTAAAGATGAATACGACGAGGGGTACTATTACAATGGCTTTAATTGCCCATATCAGAAAGGGCATATCTATTGGGTAGTGTCTAATGTTGTACAGGAAAAGACAAGAGAGGTGGCATATTTCGTCAGCAAGTATCGAGGTGTGATGCAAGCACCGTCAACCAATTGTAAAGAGCGTCGATGGGTTGAAGATGTCTTGCTAAAGGAATATGATATGGTTTATCAAGGTATGTCATTGACAGATGCCATTGCTTTTGTCGAAAAACAAACAGATCAGGAAAGGATCGGAGAATGAAAACTTTTCATATACATGTAAAACAAACTGTCGAAGGATACTATATCATTCGTGCTGATACAGAAGAAGATGCAATTGATTTGGCACAAGGTTATATGGAGATGGGAGAACACCTTGACAAATCACAGGTTACAGATGGTGAGATTGTAGATGCGGAAGAGGTTGGAAAATTTTGCTGATTTGTTTGATTTTCTGATCAGCTCAACTACGGAAGAATTAAAAGAGGCCGGATTTAGCATGAGCTTTCAAAACGGCCTTTTTAATTTGTTCTATAAAGGTGGTGTATCCTGTTCATTTAAAGTTAACGACAACGACATTGAACGCGTTTATGTGACTTTACAAAATGATGCAAGAATACAAAACATTGAGATAAACGATAATGTCGATGATGAAATCATTCAGATCGTCTTGAGAAGATTCAATGAAATCATTATCCCTATTGGTGATCTCTGTTTAGAAGGAGTATGAAGATGGGTCAGTACTTTTTAGCGTATGTACGTGACAAGAACAAAAAAAGAGGAAAAACGTTTATCAGTAGTTGTGGTGGCCTGAAATTAACAGAACACTCATGGGTCGGAAATGACTTCATGCAAGGTGTTTGTAAAAAAATCCACAACAAACCTTCGTATGTATATTGGGTAGGAGATTACTTCGACCCGTCTGAAGATGAAGCTAAATCGGAAATGTCTTCTGATTGTGTCTCTGTTGATTTTGCTTCTTTATGGAGAAAGAAGAACGCCAAAGAGTTGCAAGATACTTTTGACATCAGCGATAAGTATTTAGTCAATCATG
The DNA here is from genome assembly GCA_937891325.1 of uncultured Candidatus Melainabacteria bacterium. Taxonomy (GTDB): domain Bacteria; phylum Cyanobacteriota; class Vampirovibrionia; order Gastranaerophilales; family Gastranaerophilaceae; genus UBA6984. Next base: position 29,775 of record CALAFU010000170.1, read on the forward strand.
ACTTGAAAGTATATGTTAACATGTGTGACTATATCGACATGTTGACATGTGGTAAAACGCATGATAAAGATTGGGTGCAACACCCGTTGTCGTTGTTAACGGCTATCAGCAATGGTAAAGGTGGCGGTGATTATGATGTTGAAGGACTGAACGCTGATTCGATCGGAGTATGGAAAGGTTGTTTGTTAGAAATTACAGACAACATTCCGAAAGACTACATTGATGTAACGGAAGATGTTTTGTTCGATGATGACATCTAAAAACTTCTATATAATCTGTGTTAACGATGTCGAAACATTTTGTGATAATGGCCGAATTTTAGGTGTATATAATTACAAAACAAGACAGTTAACACAGATTGTTAATCGCTTAAAAGATTCACAAAAGGTTCCTTTTCAAGAATGGCGTTCTTCAAAAGAAGACCTTTTAATATGAAAGGTAGGTAAGCAATGATTAAAGAAACGATCGTAAAAGATAATTTTGGCAAACAAGTACAGATTGGTGACATCATTGCTTTTGCTGAAACGTTTAAGTATAGAGGTGTCGAAAAATATGGCACAGCAATGGCAACGGCAGTAGTAATGGAGATCACCAATAAAGCTTTAAAGATTGCACCGTTGACATTCACTAAAGATGAATACTATAACATTAAAGAACGAAATGGCATTGCTGTTTATTCAAAAGGTGATCGGTATTTATCTACAGGAAAAAAGACATTGGAACATCGCTACAATGCCTTTTATATTATTGGTCATGGTGATGGGGCGGTTGTTTTATCAACAATGTAGGAATAGAGACGATGATGAGCGTTACTTCATATGACAAAACAAGATTTAATCAATTGAGAGATTGGTTAAAAGGTCAGTCAATTCCTGAACATGACGATTGGATCATTACTACTGTATTGTCTAATGAACCGTATGTTGAAAATACAATGTCTGATGAAGATTGGTTTGTCATCGTCTTCGCACCTAATGATAAAGAAAATGATTTTGGTATGTTCCAGATTAATTTCTTAAGACAACTGTTCGAGTCTACCATAGATTTTAAGAAATGTCAATTGGTAATGAATCGTGATAAATCTGGTCTTCGCATCGAACCTATTAATGTTGGGCAAAAAGCATTAAAAGACCTTTAAAAGTTATCTTGACTTTTTATAATTATATATGATAATTATTTAATTATAGTTATCATAGGAGGTGTTGGTATGTCTAAAAGAATAATCAATTGGAAAAAGGTTCGTAGAGAAGTGATTGATAAACTTTACGGCATACAGACAGATGACGGCAGTTATGAGTATCAAGGTGTTTGTGTAGATTCAGAAACTTTAGAGTTTCATAATTGTGATGACAACAGGGTTATGAAGTATTATCAATTTTATAGTACTTTTAAGAATTTAAACAAACATGACGTATATGGCGCTGGATTATTTATACCTAAAGAGATTATTGACAATGAGGAGTTGTCTATAGTTCCTGTATCACATTTTGAACTTCAAGCCATTAACAATGGTGTATTTCTGTTAAAGAAACGCAGCATAGGTGATGTTGTTCTTCATGAGATTTAAGAAGGAGGAGAAGAAAAATGTTCATTTCTAATGTACCTTTAAAGGAAAATAAACGCTTCAATAGATACATTAACAACCTTGATAAAGTGTTTAGTGGGTTGAAAGTCATTGACAAGAATGATGACAAACTGAAGTACCTTTTTGTTCAATATAATGCTGATGAAGCTTTTGCACATAACATTGTATATCATAACCCTTCACATTATGAATTCAAATGTATTTTCATGCGTGAGTATGGTGATTGTAAATGTTATAATGTGTTGATTGAAATTGGTCTACTGAATCGCATTAGAAAAGTAAAGAAGAAATCTTTACAAATCATTGTAGACCAATCAACGGGAAATTTGATAGCTGAAGAAAAAGCTTTAGGTCAATTTGTATTGGAGTCATTATGATGAGTACAGAAGTAAATGTCAAGACAACAAAGTTCCAAAAGTTACGTGAAGCTTTAATTGGAAAACAGGTGTTAGATACTATTGTTCAAGATGTATCTGAAAGATGTTATTTTCAAGAGTTTTATGAAATCAATAAAACATATCTTGAATTGGAAATCTGTCCTAAACATCGTAACAATTGGGAAATGTATGGTTGGCATGTATACATGGACAAAGAACTTTACAAACGACCTAAATTGTTCCCGTTGTTGGAATTTGTTGTTTGTGATGATCCGTTAAATCCAAACGGAAAGTGGTTGGAAATTGTCGTGCCTAATATAGGAGAAACCACCTTAAATAAAATTTAGGTTGACAATTTCTTTTGTCATGATATAGTAACTTTAACAAACCTAATGAAGGAGTAAGAGATATGACTGAACAGAAAACCTATACCACATCTGAATTGATGTTTTCGGTTGTTGACAATTTGGAAAAACAGATTAGCACAATCAATCTGATCATTGGTGTCCTTAAGGAAACAGCTGAAGAAATGAAATCTAATGAAGAAGCAAGTGTGTGCGGTGTCAAACGTGAACAGTTTGAAGAGATTGCTAAACTGATTCACATGAATAATAAAATGCGTAATGCATTGAATAACATTGCACATGGGGAAATGACAGTTAAACCGTATGGCACTGTCTATATGGGACGAGAGGAAGAAGTCACCTTGCAACAGTATGCTGAAGAAGCATTAAAGGAAGATTGAACATGAAGAATTGGGTCGGGTATAAAGGTCGATTGAAAAGTCTTTTATTGGCACTGAATGAAATCATATATAGGCAATATGAGATTAACCTTTATGATATCGATAATATTATCCGATCCAATAAACATTTCACGGACCAGTTGAAGAACAAAGAAACTATTGTAATGGTTTTGATTGATTTCAAGGATAAAAACGGTTTGTTTATGTCACAATGGTTTGACATTGATAAATATCTTTTAAGAAAGTATAAAACCTTTACTGCTGGAATGATTGATGTGCTATTTACAGAAGAAACCAATACAATCACTGAAAAGCGTATTGGTGAACAAACGTTATGTGGCATCTGACTGAAGGAGATAGACAATGGGAAAAACAACCTTTTGTACATGCAACTTTAAGAAACCATATGTTGTACAGACAGAAGATGGTAAATGGTGTGTGTATTGTCAGGATTGTGGTAAAGAAGTTTCTTCGGATAATAAAGAAGAAGCAATGACAAAATGGGCTGAACAGTATGGAATGAACCTGTGCTTTTGTTGTGAATCAAGTAAAGTGTTGCCGAAGAATATCAATACAGCTGAATGTAATTTATCCGTTGATGAGATTAAACAAAAAGCTGATGTTGATTGCACAATGAAACCGTGTGTCTATACAATGTCACCCCTTTACTTGAGAGAATTCATTCGTTCAGCGGATCATGAAAGAGTGTTGAATAATTGGGGATTTGTTTTCGTAAAAAACGATGGCAAAAAGACATTGGTCAATACAGAGAAGTTAAAAGAAATTATTGATGACCCATATACAAATGTTTTGGATATGCCGGTACCTGTCATTTTGTCAGAAGCGTTTAATAAGAACAACGTTTAAAGATTGAAAGGAAGGTGTGTTATGACATTTTTTGAAATGTTAAAGAACATCTACAAAGATCAAAAAGCTAATCGTAACATTGGCAACTATTGTCGTATGAAAGATGGTGAACAACGTATTCTAGGTTCAGTAATATGTCATTCACCTCAACCTCATTTGACTGAATTTGAAGTCTTCGGTGTAAAAGCTGATACAAAATATGATGTTGGTCATATTGATTGCACGAAGTATTTCAGTCATGACGCTATTACATTTAGAGACATAATGGCTACTGATTGGGAGAAAATGTCAGATGATGATGTTCAAGAAATACTTGATGAACGTTTAGAAGAAGAAGAAAGGCAAGAACAGGAACTTGATGTGCTTGACTTCGAAGAGAGTCTTGCTAATAAATATACGCCAATCTTGTAAGCTATCACAAAATTTTTATATACAGAAAGAAGAAATATGTCTTTACATGTTTCTTCTTTTTTGTTATAGTATATATAATTGAAGAGGAGAGTGTTAATGTGAAAAGGTAAATGACAAACTCGAAACAAAATGGAAGCTATCAACTTCCCTAAATTAATCTACTATCAAAAAGGAACAAAACAATGAAGAAACTGAAGATTAAGATTAAAAAGGTTAAATTGTTTTAGTCTTGAAACAATCGTCGACTAAAAGGAGTAAAGATATGATTACGTTTAAAGGTTCACAAAAGGCTTTCTTTAAGGCCTATCCTAAAGACAAGAGAAGTCTTGATGAAGTGTATTGTTTGGTTTCCTATAACATCATCACTAAACAGGAAACTAAAACATGTTATCAGTTTATTGGTTCATTGGGTGAAAAGAACTTTAAGAAAGTTGAAACACCTAAAGATATTACTGAAACTGTTACTGTTGATACAAAAAATACGAATGATACAAACGTATCTGATGTACAAAATGAAGATGATTTAGATTTTGCTAATCCTGATGGTGACGTTGTTGAAGAAAAGAAATGTGACGTTAAGGCGAAGGCTGAAGAAGCAACTGAAGTCAGTGAAGTAAAGGCGGAAGAAAAGACTGAAGTTGTTAAAGAAAAAAAGTCGAAAAAGAAAACCGTCGCTGTTAAAAGGGAGGAATTGCTGGAAGCGTTTCAAGCATTAACAGGTTTTATGGGTTGTCAAATTGATAACTATAATCCTGTTGACATGTTTGCTCTTCAATGTGTTTGTAACGAATTTAATACATGCGACTTTTCTACTGAAGCTGTAGTGTATGTTGACTTGTTCAAGTACTTTCTTAATAAGTATCCGACACTTGCTAAATACATTCAGACATGTATTGATGTTATTGAAGATGTCTACAATGATATCGTGAAAAATAAACAAGCTTTAGTGGAAGAAGCTAGATGGTTCTATGGAGACTGCGGGTTAACAAAAGAACAAAACAAAAAGAAGCGAAAAAGAAAGCAGCTGTAAGAGTTCGTAAACGGTAACTTTGAAAGCAATGGTTAAAAAGTTTTTTCTCTAATTTTATGCGAGAATTAAATTTAATAAACCATTGCTTTTTTGAGATAAAGCTGTGCCCTCTACAATATATACTCTTAGATCATATATATATATGATCATATCATAATATGCGACCAGACAAGGTCGCATGACAGGGGGAACGTATTTCCCCCTGAAACCCTCTTTTACAGGAGGGGGCAGTAAGCCCCCTTCCATCCCCCGAAAGATCTGTCTTAATGGATTTTCCATTTCCTGATTTCATCAGTCAATGTCAAACCATTGTGATAGATCATTTAAGTTTGTAAAGAAATCTTTATTTAGGATCTGTTTAAGGATCTTTTCTTAAAGTCCTCAACATAGTCTAGCATTAAAGAAATTTTGAGAAAAAGGTTTCAAAGTAAAAGGACTAAAAGGAAGAGAATAAAAGGTCTTGATGAAAAGGTTTCATATAAGTTTTTCATTTGCTTTTTGTTGTTTATGTTTTGTTCTGTTAAAAAAAAACTACTTGACAACAATCTGTAAATGATATAGCTTGAATTGTAGATTACTAATGAAAGGAAAACGGTATGAACATTGGAAAACGTTTAGAAGATATCTTTGAAGAAATTATAAGAATTGTAAGAGGTTATGATATCACCAAGAAGTTTCAAAGTAATAACAGATTGCTGAAACAGGTAAATGATTATATTACAAAATTGACTGACAGTGAAGAATGGACACCTGAAAAAAGAAACCATTTGTTTGATTATCTGATTTCTCAAGCTTCCTGTCAAAAACATGCAATGGATTTGTTTGATGAAAAGGATATGGCTGTTTTCTATTATCAGGTTCAATGCATGTTGGCTACTGTAAAATGTGATTATATCACCAAATGAAAAATATGTTGACAACGTTTCTTTTTATTGCTATAGTATATTTCTCAAATGAAGCAAGAGGAGAATGGAATTCATTACAATCTGAATTATTCTTTGCAGGGTGTTCAGATGAATGTGTGGAGAGTAGTGAAGCTGTTGATGATATAGTAAATGTCAAGGACTATTGTGAATGTGTTTGTCATACAATATTGCATACAACAGATTCCTATGAGCAAGCAAATGAATTTGTAATAAATTCATTGAATGGTGAATATGATGAACGTAAAGTGTTTGATAAAATCATGTACCAATGTTTTACGGTTAATCGAAAGAAAGGGTTGAGATAATGTTTGAGTGTGAAACGGATCATGAATTTAATGAATATGTAAAGTTTTTATGTAAGTTCAGTGCTACTTGCATCACGTTAAGTGTCATTGTATCAGCTTGCATTTACTATATGTAATTGGTGTCCTATGAAATATTTGTTGTCTATCATTGTTGCGATTGGTGTGTTGACCGGTTGTGTGGCATATTATGATCGGTCTGAAATTCAAATTACATATGAACAGAACGGAAAGGATTGTGTTTATACTGAACGTGGGTATGCTATCACATATGACAGTCGTTCATTGGTAAATAATGATACTATCACATATGCAAATACTTCATGTGATGTAATCATTACAAGTGAATTAAAAAACGCAACAAACAAAATTGGGTTGTCGCGTCGTAGAGATAGTGCTGACGTAGCTAATAACAGACGTACATATTCAATGTATTGAACATGAGTAAGCACAATCTTTGAAGAATATCACAATGGCATATAAACACAATCTTTATCAATATATGTCATCAGTATATTCATTCATTGCGTTTGCGATGTTGTTTATGACTATAGGAACTTTAATTATATTGTTCCTATAAATTGAAAAAGAAAGGAAGAACTAAATGTTTTTTAAAAGTAAAGATAAAGAAGCCAGTCAGATCAAGATGTTTGAAGAAAAATTGCCGATCATTAAAGATATGGAAAGTGTTCGCGGCAAGGACTTCAAAATTGCCATGCATTATATTGGTATGCCAATTGATTTTTGTTACATGGGTGTTTTTGTAAAAACAGGTGGCATTGAAGGTGTTCGTCAATTCATTGAGAAACTTGATGAATATATTAAGTCTTCTGATGATGTAAAAACTTTGGTTCACTTGAATGAAAAAGATAACAATCTGTTGGGAATGATGGATCGTCACGAAGAACAGACTTCGAATATCAAAACTAAAAGGATGTTGAACATTGTCGAACCATCTGAATTCAATAGTGTTAAGAAGATGCTGAAAACCCGTAATAAAGAATGGGACACTATGCACGATTTGCATTTGGAGTTTTTGAACAGCATTGATGACTATCAGATTAAATGTCGTAGAAAGATGTATGAAATCTTTGAAGAAGCTGTAGCTGTGTAATTTAAATGGCCGTAGAATGATGTTTAACAAATCTTGTGAGGAATCTTGCATGAATTCGTTGACGTCACTCTACGGTCTTTATTTTGTCTTTATGGAAAGGTTTGGCAAATGAAGAAGTTGTTGTTGAGTGTAATGGTTGCTATGATATGCCTAGTAACTGATGCATATGCACAACGTGGTTGTTGTAGCTATCATGGTGGTGTAAATAGTTGCACTATTAGTGGTCGTGTCAGATGTAATGACGGTACATTGTCACCGAGTTGCACATGTCGATAAAAACCGGTTTGATTGTGTGTTTCATATTGTCAACAACTTCTTGCAGTTGCATTAAAAGTGTTTATGATATGCATGTGAACAGTGTATATGAGCTGATTTATCAGCGTTATTGAAAGGGTTAATTATGTATTTGGTTAATTTTTGGTTGAAGATGTTTGATTTTAAAAGCAACATCGGTGTTTTTGAATTCTGGATTCCTCTTATCTTTTATCATTTCGCTTTTTATGCAATTGGTTTCTTGCCTGAAACTTTAATGACGATTGCTATATATATCTATTTTGGCGGTTATTTGATTGCCTTGATTTCTTCTGGTGTTCGTAGATTGCACGACCTTAACTTCTCTGGTTTGTGGATGATTGCATTTTTCATTCCCGGATTGAATGCTATTTTAGCGATAATGTTGTTGTTACCGTCAGATTTCATGGGCGCTATTGTTGATGCTGGTTCGACTAAACCAAAAGAATAACAATAAAGGTAGATAAAAATGAGCAGAAATGAATGGGGCGTTGTAGCTATTGTAATCTTTTGTGTTTTGCAACATTATAATAGTCAAATGGCTATGATTTTCTTTGTATCTTTCGTTGTAAGTTTCTTAACTAATATGAACAATCAAAAAGATACAAATGAAGAAAATAACAATGATGAAGAAAAGATGATTGACAAAAAAGAATAATTATAGTAGTTTATTGTTTTAGTGGTTAATCAATCTGTTATAACTAAATGTCATGAGAGGGATTTTATAATGATAATGAGACATTTGAGTTTCTTTTCTAATCTGTGTATTCTTTTCGTTGTCATTTTGACAGTTCACACTTTAGGGGTTAAAGCAAACTGGACAATTGCATTGTTCTATTTTTCTTCTGTTCTGTTTTTGCTGATGTTCATTGAAGGTGAAATGTCTGAAAAGAAAGAAGAAGAATATAAACGTTTACTGAAGGAAAATAATATTGCTTTTTATGATGAAGATGAAGAAGCAATGAAATCCTTAAAAGAAACCGCTGAACAGTTGAAGAAAACACTGAAAAAGAAAAAAGAGATGAAAGCTGAAGCTACTGTTGAAGATAATACTAAAAGCATGTCTGAAGTAGAAAAAGACATTTCGTCTGAACAGTAATCTCTCGTAAACAGTTTCATATACAAAAGCAAGAGTTTGAAATATAACCCTTGCTTTTATTTTTATTTAATGATATAGTATTTGTATTAGAAATAAAGGAGTTGAAATGTTTAAAGACTTTAAAGACTTAATGCATCTACCTGGTTATATTGTAGATGTACTTAATAGAAAATGTGGTAACCTCATCCATAAAGAATATATTGTATCCTTTCAATCTTTGTGTGAAATTCAAGATGATTATATCCTAGCGACATTTACTTTTCCTGATCAAAATAAATTTCTTTATTATGTTTATATTGATAAAGATATACTTGATATGTCAATTGATGTCTTGAATAGTGAGCACATTCAGTTCAAATATGAACAAAAAGGAAAAGACAGATACTTGCATTTTATTGATATTGGTAACAATACATTGAGAAGGATTTAATTTTATGATATATAATAAAAGGTTGATTGATGTTTTAAACAAATATATCATATCTCAAATAAGTGATAAACCGGCGCATTTCATTGATGGGTTCCATGAAAAAGATGATGGCTCAATTCAACTATTGTATCAATATAACGATGGTTCAGATTATTTTTATGTTGTAAATGTTAATCCGGAGATTTTTAATATACCCCCGTCAGCATTAGATAATGATTGTCATCAGTTGACATATGATGAAAAAACATATACTATAACTATAAAAGAAGTTGGTGATGCTGTTTTGAATAATGTGTAGCCAAAATTAATGTATGAAAGGTAGCTGTAACGATGTCTATTTCGAGTTGGTTAGAAGCTATGACAGTGAAAGCGGCCTATTTAATCGAGCGTGAAAATGTCCGCTTTGTTGGATGGACTAATTCAAGTACAAACAAATATTGTCGGCTATATTATCAATATGGACAATTTGAAACCTTTGATTATATTTTGGCGGATCCTTTAATAGCAAACCTTTCTGTTGAACAAATACTCAATGATGGCATTGTCTTTAAATTAATAAACTGTAAAGGTAACTTTCTTACTATTGAAGATATTGGTAAAAAAGTTTTGGGGAATATTTAGATAGGAAGTTGATGACTATGCGTATTGGTAATTTAGAAAGATTGTATATCTTAAATAAAAAAGCTTCCAATCTGATTCTTGATGATTGCAATGTTCATTTCGAAACTATCATGAACTATGATATTGACTTTTGGGGTATTGCTTTTTCATATACAAAATATAACCATAAATATTCTGATACTATTTATCTTGATAAAGATATCATGAATGTTCCTGTTGATGTTTTGGTAAGTGATTCAACTACCTTTAAATTCGAAAATAATTATTTAAAGCTGTCTGATATAGGTAAAGAAACCCTTAACAATATTTGACACACATTTTTACAACAACTCAACTAAAAGTTGCTGTTCTATAGCATATACATTTTCGCCATTTTGGCATTTTTGATTTCAACAATAGGTTGTATATAAACACACTGAATCAAGTGACATTTATGTTTTAGTGTCACTTGATTTGTTTTATCAAATTTTATTCACCGATTTTTCTTACAGGAACATCTAGACCTTGTTTCAAGGAAACAAGAAGGTAGTTTAAATTACCTTTAGTTAAATTGATGTCAGGCCAAATATCATATTCCTTTAACGGATAGTAGTTATGCAATGAAACCCATTTGTCAATTTTCTTGATGAATGTTGAGATTTGGAAAATGTCACGACACTCTTCTGTTAAACGGTCACCAGCATATTCAATCTTTTTCCATTCACTGATTACCTGTTCTTTTGTCTTCGTTAAAACATGTTTAGGAATCGTTACAATGACTTTATCATCACCGTCAGGAATATGTTCAGGTTTTTCATCAGCAATAATTGTAGCGTCTTTATTTTCATTTGTAGACGGTGTTGATTGAACTTTTTGCAATGTACTGTTTGTAGGAACTGTATCCGCAACTTTTGTCGTATGTGTCACAATATCATTCGTAATTGTTTCTGTGACTTTGCCTAATTTTAACGCTCTATATTCATCCCATCTTTTCTTTACTGCTGCACGGGCTTTATTGCTTTTATCCACTTGCTTCTGATTCTGTTTATCAAGCATATATTTGATGACTACCCACGCTTTGCAATCTTCAACATTATATTCAGGATAAAAAAGAATTCCCTTCATAACTTCTGTCTGTTTTTCAGGCGGTAGTGTTGAGATGATATCTTTAAATTCAGGCTCAATTACGACTTTAAACATAAACGAATAGTCTCCTATATAGTTTAAATCTATTTAGATGCCTTCATATTATCCCTGTATTTCATTGTTGTCAATATCCATTTTTGTATTTGTATCACTTTTTTATTGTCTAACAAATCATTGTTTGTTTACATCAGATACGTTTCATACATATGTATAAGTCGTATGGTTTCTAAATCTTCTATATAAGATTTATGTAGTTAAAGATAGTTTGTATAACTATTGTAAACATTCTACATATTCTACATTCTATACATTTTTTACGTTTGTATGTTTTGTATATAATGTACCTATTTTAAAGCTTTATACAACGAAAAATCTTGACAATACGTTGTTTATGTAATAAAGTAATATTTGTAAACTAATGGAAAGGAATAAGAATGCCTATTTGTTATGTATGTGAATCAAGTCTAGCATTGCCGACAGGTGTGGCTACTGAAGAATGCAATTTATCTATCCGTGAAGTTATCAATGAAGCTAAAGAAGTTGTAGTGACAGGAAAATATGTTTATACGATGTCACCATTCTTTCTTCAATCGTTGATTTTGTTTGCAGATAAAGAGGGTGTTTTGAATAATTGGAAATTTATATTATTGCATAACAATGGTACTAAAGAAGATAAAACTGAACATCGTGAAGAGTTGTTTGAAATGATGTCATCACCTTTAGATGAACTGTTTATGGTAACATATAAAGATGACCAAAACATATAAAACAATCATTAACACTATTGTCAAGAAGATGAAAGGTTACGAATGGAAAGTTCGTGATACTGATGATTATAGTTTAAAGTTGTCTGGTAGTGTACAATCATTCGATATCATCGGTCCTATTATAAAGGTGTGGTGTTGTATTGTATATACATACAATAATCAACATGAACGAATCTATCAGCCTTTATCTTTTGAAAGGCAATGGTTGACTATTAAAGATATTGAGAATTATTCTTTTAAGATTGAAGGCTATAACTTTGTTTTAGAAGATATTGGTAACAGTATATTGACCAATCTATAAAGAGAAAATCGAACTATGATGTATACCCATCAAACCAAAAAATTGAGTAATTTAAAAGGTTCACCGAATAGTCGTGCAGTATCTTGTGTTGGGTTTATCTTAAATAGATATGACAGACGACGCTTGAATAAACTGATAAATATCTTTGGCAATAAACTAATTAGTGTCAAAAATGCTCTTTGCAGTCGAAACTTTTACATTGAAAAATGTATTCGCATATCATACTTTGAATATGATTCTGAATATGTAGCAACCTTTAAGTGTACAGATAAAATAGTTTTGCAAGTCATTATCAAGGAAAATTTATTTAATGACTTGTTGAAATATAGAAATGATTGTATTGATTTTGACATGTGTGATTATGACTTGTTTTATGTTAAGACTTTAGACATTGGCAATATGACATTGAAAGATATTTAATCAACAGCTATATAGGAAAGTTTATCATGTCTACTTTAATTGTAGCCAATAAAATCATTAAGAATGTCGCTATAGTGAATAAACAAAAGAATAAGTTGTCTATCCGTATGCCAACAAAAGATTCAAATTATTTTAAACATGATTTGCAATGTGTTAATATGAATGATAAAGCATTGTATGATGCATACAAAAGAAGTTGTGCATGTACATTGTATATTGATGATGAGGCTTTTCCTAATTGCATTGCTACGAACATTAGAAAGTCTAGATTAATTGGGCAACGTATTGTTACATTTGTGGTAGAGAATGATCTGTGACAATGGTTATTTTATCGATGCATTTTAAAATTATGCATTAAATGTTTTCTAAACAAGTTATCCCCGCATCTTTTGTTATAACTTTAATGACATTGTAATCATCATCAGAAACTATTTGTATATCTGTTTTTTTAATGCTATCAAGTTTTTCTAATATATAATCACTGATAAACAAGTATTGTATCGAGTTGTTCACTTTATCATTTTGCAATGAATAGCATGAGCATTGAATAGGTGTAAAACCAATTATTTTTTCTTTTATATAACGATCGTCTTTTTTGCGCAACAACACTGATTCAATAAAGAAATGAATATGATGTTTGAAATGCTGAATTGTGGCATCAATATCAAATTGCATACCTTTTAATAAATCTGTGATAAGAATATCTGTATGATTTGGGCGAAGAATTGTCATGTGTGATTACTGTTAAACGTTGCTTTTGATGTAGCTACTATAATCCAAACATATTCAAATTGTCAATGTTTTTATATATTGACAAATGTCGTCTTTTATTATAGTATTGCTAATAAACTTAATAGGGTGAGTGATATGCTTGATGATACAGATGAATTGAATGCTTTTGCTGATAAGCTAGCAAAACATTTATCAACTATTAAAGAAAACGGAGTATCTGAATTTGAAGTCCTTCAATATGAAAAGGATAAAAGTTTTTAGTATTAACAAAAATACTGGACAATATTGTTTAGTCAGTACATCACGTGAAATTTATATCCCTGAAACAACTTTTTGTGAATTGAATATTGATGATTTTGATATGTTGTATAAATATCAAGACAATCTGAATGAATTAGATATTTATATTTATATGAATGATGCTACTATCAAAATTCGTGATATTGGTGAAACAACATTGAATAAACTTTAAATGTTTTCAAGACATACGGTACCAATGTCTTTTTCTTTTACTACATATACATTTATTTGTTTATTGAATTCAAGTTTAACTTGACCTCGCTTTAATTTAGAAACATGTGACAACAATTTATTGTCAATATGAATTACATCAGTTAAATATATTGGTTCATCCATATCAGTAAACGATACGACATTTAAAAGAATCGGTGTCATATGCTCATCTAATATATAGCTATTACTGTTGTCAAACTGTATTGTGGCTTTTTTAATATAAAACCTTTGCTTAAGATATTGACCACCTTGTAGTTTTAATATCTCATCAGTGTATGAGATACCTTGCAACAAATTTGTAAGCGTTGTATTTATATCATTATTATTATTATTATTATTATTATTAATCATAAACAAACCTTAACCATTTATCTGCTATTAGAAGATAGCAACTGTATCGTTTTCTGTCAACACAAAGTTATTGATTGACAATTCTCTCATGATATAGTAATTTAAAATTTAATGAAGATTCTTAAGGAAATGATTATGCAACCTTTAGGTTTTATGGAATTATCTAAAAAGCAAATTAAGCTATTGATTAGCAAATTGGATAAAGTCACTTTTCAGTGTGGTGATGATAGTTACAAATATGTTTGTCCACGTCCATGTTGCATTTTTGACACTGTAGAAGTAGTTAAAGATGATGACGATATTGTATGGTACTATATTGAAGTGAAAGCATTCTCTACCGTTAACAACTATATCTCTTTTAAAGGTTGTTGGATTAAACAAAAAGAATTCGAATATTTTCTAAAACATAAAATGAGTTTTCATATTGATAATTGCGATAAATTAGTTTTAGAAGATATTGGACAAACCACTTTAAACAATATTTGATTATAACGAATTTATTGTCTGTCAACACAAACACTGTATTGACAATAATCATTTTATGGTATACTATATACATATAAGTTATGAAAGAAAGGTTGGATGAGATGACAAATTGAGATGACAAATCAGTTGGCATTCACAGGTGCTTTTAAGTTATCAAAAGATAATAAAAGGTGTTTAATGAAAAAGTTGAACGGTATTATTGTTGACGATAACATTGTCAGATGTGAGCGCTTGCGTGATATGGAAACTCAAGTCTATACATATGAAGATAATAATAGCAACGAGTTTTATGATGTAGGTATTGCTGTAAATGGTTTAGATAATGTCTCTTTAGGTTTTAACTATTTACGAATGCCAGCAGAAGTTTTTAAAGCTGTTTTAAACAGAAATGTAAAGTTTCGTGTTAATAAAGATTGGACCGTTGATATTGAAGATATTGGTCTTGCTGTTTTGAACGAGATTTAACCATGCAATATGATAGTAAGTTGACCAAAAAAGAACGTGTTTGCATTGCAAAAAACATTCGCGGTTTAAAGTTCAGTGAAAGCTATTTTGATTACCAAGAAGGATGTGAACGTGATGTTGTATACAGTCTTGATAACATTACTGAAAAAAGTATTGGTACATCATATCAACCACCGTTTACAGATGATGATTGTGTAATGTTTGATGTGACTTGTGAAGTTGTTGGTGATGACAAACAGTTTCGTCGAATCTCTGTATTTGCTGAACCTGATTTGTTTGATAGAATGAAAAAGAAAGAAGTGTATGTAACAATCAATGGATATGTGTTTTATGAATGTGACATTGGTAATAAAGTATTGAACGATGTCTAAAATATGTTTCAAAAAGCTGTATGATCAGGAACCTGATTCAACCGGTATTGTACATACTAAAAGCTTTATAGGTAATCGTTTTGATAGACGAAGAATGAAGAAGCTTAAGAAGTATCTTTTATCATCTACGTTCAACACAAAATTTCTTTCTAATTTTAAACCAGACAATGTTTTTGGTATAATGTATGATAAAATTGACAACATATTTCTATTGGGCTTTGAGAAAGATGATGTATATTTCTTTTTAATGATTAAAAAAGATTTGTATGATGCCTTTCTTAATTGTAATGAAAAAGATTTATATATTGATTTTAATGGGGAAAATTTTATTTTAAATGTACATTCTATTGGGAGTGTGTGTATGAATGACATCTAAAGTAAAACATATATCATTTGAGCAAAAAGTAAAATGGTTACGTAATTTCTTTTGTGAAAAAACATTTATCATATTTAATACTATTAACAACACATATGAAACGGTTGTATGCACAAAGCTTGATAGCATTGTTAATACTGAAAAAGATTATGTGGCAATATATGATAGCAATAATAATCCATATTCTTTTTGGCACATTCATGTTGATGTTGATACTTTTAATATGATAATGTCAATTGACAATAATAGGTTTAAGGTTAAGTTTGCAGGTCGTCATAGTAATCTTCGATTATATATTACAGATATTGGTGAGAGTTGCATGAATGAATTGTGATAAAGTACGAATGTGCAATAACATTGATAAATTAAATAGTTGGCTACAGGGTCAAGGATTAATCATATATAATGAATTCACCAATACTTATGAACATATCAGACATTTAAAAGTGGTTGACAATGACATTGAAAACAAATTGAATAAAGACCATAAATTTGTTGAATTATCATGTACAGGAAAAATAAATGTCTATACTGTATTTGAAGATGTTTTTTTAAGCTTGATAGTAAAGAAACAGTTGCTTGAACAGCTTGATAAATTTGATAGCAGTCTTTTTAAAATAAAAGATATAACACACTACAAACATGCGATTTATTTTGATGTTGAAGATTGTGGTAATGTATGTTTAAATAGTATTTAATATGAAAGAAGGTAATCAATATGATATTGTCGAAGAAAGATAGAATCATTTTAGCAAAAGCGTTTAACGAAAAGACGTTTACTGATGGTGATTATTCATATACTGTTGAAACAATATCATATAAAGATGTTGGTGAAGTTTGTGACGACGCTATTATTAATGGTATTGATTATTGTGTCATTGAGGTATTATGTAAAGTTAGATGTAAGTGCAAAACTATCAAGTCACATTTTGGTTTGTTAATAAAGAAAGATTATTTGAGTTATATTTTAAGCAATCATGTAAAAGTGTATATTGATAGCTTTGTAGTTTATATTGCTGATTCAGGTAATGTCGTTTTGAATTCACTTTAATATGAGCAGGATAAACATTGAAAAAAAGAATAGGACACAATTGCCAATCATTTAAAAAGTTATCAGAACAAACAGACGATTGGGTGTATTCAACAATCTTTTTGGGCAACCGTTATGAAAGAAGAAGATTAACATTTCTGATTTCATTACTGTTTGGTAATTATGCAAACAAACCTGTCATTTATGATCATATAAAGAAAGAAGTTTTAATTCCAGAATGCCTTTATATAATAACATATAATAATTCCAGCAAAACATATTTTTTTAATATAAAATATAAAAACCATAAAGCAAATAGCAATTGTTGTAATGTAGTTGTTTCTAAAGATTTATGGGATGAGATGATTCATTTAAAAAACAAATTTATGGATTTATGTTTTGAAATTGATAAAAATAATGTTGTCCATATAGTAAAACAACATGCAGGTTACTCATGTTTGAATAGTATTTAAAAGCAGTTGACATCTGTTGTTTGTTATTGTAATATATTTAATATGATCAATGGGAAAATGTGATTGAAATGAAGTTAACTAATAAACAATTGAAAGCTTTTGCTGATAAGTTGTCCAGACATTTATCCAAATGTAAAGAGAATTGGATATCTGAAAATGCGTTTATTGAGTATATAAAAGAAGATAACTTCATTGATGTTGTTAATGGTAATTATCGATTGATGACAACGTGTCGTGTACAATATCTTCCAGAAATAGAATATTGTATTTTAGGCATTGATGATTTTGATGTGTTGTATAAATATAGAAACAAGCTTAATCAGCTAGATGTCTATATTGCCGATGAAACGATTAAAGTTAGATCAATTGGTCAGATAACATTAAACGAACTGTAGAATGTTGTTTAGGACAGGTTTAGCAATGACCAATAAAATAGGCTTTAAAAGGATAAAAGGTTTTAAAAAGAAAAAGCGACGTAATTGTAAGTCTCTTAAAAAGATGTCTGAACAACATGCTAATTCACTAGGTTGGATGCATTCAACAATCTTTTTAGGTAACCGTTACGATAGAAGACGGTTGTCATTTCTAATATCATTGTTATTCGATTGTATTCAAGGAAAGTCTGTTTTATACGATTCGAGTAGTTCGCAAATCTTAACACCTGAAAAGATCACAAACGTTTCATATAACGCAATCGAGAAACAATATTATTTTCAAATTCAATGTGTTGGTTATCATTATGTCCTTTTGATTATTTCACAAAAGTTGTGGCATGAATTGACTCATTTAAAAAACAAATATAGTGATTTAAAATATGAAACTGATGATATAGGTAACGAACATTTAGAAAAGCGTCAAATTGGGGAAGCGTGTTTAGGTAACATATAAATAAATTTTTATATAAAATCATATAAATATTCCTTGTATCTTTATTAAAAAGATGATGTCTAAATCTATAGGGTATTACTATCATGAGAGAGATATTTAAAAAGGTTGTTGAGAAAAATAGGTTTTGTAAAAAGATTTTTATTAAATCGTTATGACAGGCGTCGGTGTAATAAAATTAGAAAAGCGTTTGTAGGAAGAAAAACTGAAGCGTACAATGTAGGTAATGAACAATATGAAAATTTAACAATTGACGATGTGTATTTGCTTTACTATAACAGAAACCTTAATCAATACAGTTTTGTTTTTACATTCTCAAACGGTCACAGCACAACAGTCTTTTTGGATGGAACATTATATGATAACTTGAAACATGTTGATAGCAAACAGTTAGGAACGGTGGTTGTTCTTTTACATTCAGATCGTTTCGAACAGTACATTGTTTTAAATGATGTCGGAAACACCTGTTTAAAAGAGATTTAAATTTTGATATCTTTTAAAGTTAAATATTTTATACATAGGGTGTTGTAAGGTATGATATATTTTGCTTAACAATCAGAAAGATGTTTTGAGATGATTGAAGATGGTATTAATGGTATTATAAAGAAAGTGTCCGATTGGTTTGTAGGTCGAACGGTTAATATACCTGATTGCAACAAAACTTTAACGATTCATGTGAATGAGTTTATTCCTTCAGATACATTCCTTCAGTTTGATGGTCTTTATTTACATTTTTATGGTAAAGATATAAACAATAATGAAGAGAAAATTCGTTTAATTTTGTTTGTTGATATAGATCTTTTTGATGCTGTAGGATCAACAAACAGTAAATTCTTTAGGTGTTCAAAGAGATTTGTTGCTTTTTTAGGCTATAGACTTTTCTTTGAGCTCGCTGATTTAAATGAAGAGTGTCTTGAAAGTATTTGAAAAGGTTATTCTATGCAGTTTAAACATACTAATAAGGACATTATTGATAAATGTGAAGCTATCCTTTTAAAGGTTGTAAACATTAATGATATTCATTATAGTAATGACATGTTTTCAGCCGGGAGAATTTCAACGATATCTGATCCACCGTATAGAAAAAAAGAAAAAGGTATATATTTGTTTGTAAATGCAACAAGACATTCAACAAATAAAAAAGATTCAGTGTTGTGTATTTACGTTTGTAACGAGTTATTAGAACTAGACAAACAAGAAATAATCAATAAACAATTTAAAATTGAGAATATAAAGAGTAACTTGTTAAATTATTTGAATGTTTTCGAAATTGATATTGGTGAATCTGTTTTGGAATCTTTTTAATGTGTGGAAGTGTAATGAAAGAAGTAGCAGACCCTTTTATT
>CALAFU010000171.1 GCA_937891325.1 uncultured Candidatus Melainabacteria bacterium
TTGGGCAGGCGCTAATTAACTTAAACATTTTGTCAGAAGAAACTCTTTTGAAGTTTATGGAGTCTAAATTACATATTCCAAACGTAAACTTGGAAGATTACACGCTAGACAAAAACTGTTTGCAATACATCAATATTGTTGATGCGCGTAAGTACAAAATAATTCCATTATTCAAAATAGAAGACGTTTTAACAGTTGCAATGGCAGATCCTTGGGATTTGTTTGCAATTGATAAAATTATGGAAAAAGCTGAATGTTCAATTGACCCTGTAATTTCATCAGAGGCAAGTATTTTAAAGAAAATTGATGAGTATTACAAAACTCCAAATACTGTTGGTGAAATTTATACTGAAGCTCAAGATACAGGTTACGACTGGCATGAAGAATTACATAGTGATGATTTGTCAGACGAACATATTCAAAAAATTATTCGTGCTATCTTAAAACAAGCTATTTTAGAAGATAAACACGAAGTTTATTTTGCATACAGTGACAGAGGTTTAGACATTTCCTTTAAACAAAAAGGTACTGTTTATGAAAAAGGATTTATTCCGTCAGTTTTAGCTTCATCTTTTGTTGCTAAATTAAAAGTTTTATCAAACTTAGACCCTGCAGTTAGTGAAATTCCACAACTTGGCAAATTATGTTTCAAGGTTGACGAAATGACTCTAGTTGCAAGTATTTCTTCCTTCCCAACTGTTATGGGTGAAAGAATTGCTCTAAAAATTTACAAACCGCCAAAGCCAATTAATACAATTATCAAGGACGAGGCAAAAGTTCAATTTATCAAAAACTCTCTTGATAAAGCTGGTATTGTACTTGTTTGCGGTGCGCCGTTATCAGGCAAAACTCACGTAATTTACTCGTTATTGAATGAAATTTCTGATACAAAGAAAAATATTATGACAATTGAATCTATTACAAAATACGATTTGCCAAAGATTAACCAATGCGAGCTTAACGAAGGCGTTGGCTTTAATCTTGATAAAGCGTTGAGATTTATCGAATTCCAATCGCCAGATATTATCTATTTTGAAGGTATGATGTCTAAATTTGATTATCTTTCAAGTTTAGTTTTCAGCAACAAGACTGTAATAACTGAATTTATGGCTGAAAATATGTCTGATTTACGTGAAAAAATGGCATATTCTGAAGTTGAAACCTTCAAGTCTTTAGTGTCTTGTCTAATCTTTATTCACTCAAAAGATAGTGTAGAAGTGTTCGACAAAACTACTATTCAAAAGTATTTGGCGTAATTAATGTCTATAAGGCAATAAGGGGTAAGTCGATAAGTCGAACTATAATTAAAATAACCTTTTGATAATAGTTGACTTATAGTCTTATCTGCTTAAAGGCTTAACGTTTACAATGTCAGGCATTGCCTGACCTTATTTTTTATTACTAATCCTCTAAAAAACTACGGAATAAATGCGTTTTGTCATTACTTCTTATTTTGTTTATCGCCAAATCCTCTAGCTGTCTAATTCTTTCTTTTGAAAATCCTAATATTTTTCCTAATTCTTCAAGTGTTTTTGGACGAGTACCTTCAAGTCCAAAACGATGAATTAAAATTTGTCGCTCGCGCTCGTCAAGATGTCGCATCAAAAACGGCATACAGTCTGTCAGATTTGCACTTTGAGCTTGTTCTTCAGGGGCTTTATAGCTTGAATCGGCAATATAATCTTGAACATTTAAGTCGTCTGTTACAGGTGTATCAAGGCTTATTGGCTCTTTCATTATTGCTTTTTTTATACTCTGAACTCTTTTAATACTTATTTCCATTCTTTCAGCTATTTCTTTTTCACTAGGTTCTCTGTTCAGTTCAAAAGTCAAATCCAGCACAGCTTTTTTATATTTTCTAATTTTATCTGTCATGTGTACAGGAATTCTTATTGAGCGCGAATAGTTTGAAATTGCTCTTATAATTGTTTGTTTAATCCACCAAGTAGCATAAGTTGAAAACTTGAAGGCTTTTGTGTAATCAAACTTTTCAGCTGCTCTAATCAGTCCAATAGAACCCTCTTGTACCAAGTCCATAAACAAAACGCCTTGACCTACATATCTTTTAGCAATACTGATTACAAGTCTCAAATTTGCTTGTACAAGTTTTTTCTTCGCTTTTAGTGCATCTTGAGGTGAACCTTCTTTGATACTTTTTCCTAAAAATAATTCGTCTTTTGTACTCAATAGTTTAGTCTTGCCAATGTCCTTCAAGTACATTTGTAAAAGGTCGTCTTCTTTTGCAATACAACTGAAAGTTTTTGGCTCTTCCTCTAAGTTTTCATCATCAGCATCGTCTCTAAAATCAAATTCGTCCCATTTTTCGTCAATCAAAACAGCACTACAACTCTTTAAATTACTCATACTCCATAAATCCTTTTTAATTCCATCTACAATTTTTTAGACGTAGGTTTTATGAATTTGTTTCTGAGAAATTAATTAGTATTAATAGAGATTCTGAAACAAGTTCAGAATGACATAACCTCAAAAAGTAAAACTGAATACTAATGTCACCCTGAATTTATTTTAGGGTCTCTTTTTAAATTTACCTATCTATCATAACGAGGTGGTGGTGGTTTTACCTCATTTATCTGAGCAATAATGCTTGATGGGAATGTATTGATATACCAATTCATTCTATCCACTGCATCGTTATAGTAAACTAATTTTTCGTTTTGTGCTTCTTCTAAGACTGCTAATTGTCTAAGTTGAGATTGCAAACCTGCGTTTGTTTTTAAATCTTTATATCGATTTACTGCTTGCACGATTAACTCAATTTGTTTATCATATTTTTTTTGCAATTCATAACGTTTGTCAACATTGTCAATTCTAGGTTTTAGCTTGTTTAATTCATAACGGATTGCGTACGCTTCATTTACTAAATGTTGGTCTTTGTCCATGTATTCTTTTGCATAGCCTAAAATATCAAGAATTATAGCATTTTTCTTAATTATAATTGCGTCAACACCAGCTAAACCTCTTAGCAAATTGTCCTTGTATTTATCTAAGTCTAATGCAAGTTTAATTACATAAATAATGTATAATAATATACCTACAATAATTATCCAAGCTATTGTCATTTATTATTCTCCTGCAAGATAAATAGTTATGTCACTGTTTGTGCAGTATGCTCTATCTGGGTTGTAAACGAATTGCATTTTGTTTAATTGAGGAGCTTTTCTCTTTAAACTTGCAAAAAATTCGTTTGAAACTGAAGGTTCGTGTGCAATGAACTGTGAGTGAGGCAAACTAGCTGGTCCAAAACAGTTTACGTTGTAACCAGATTCTTCAATTACTGTCTTAACGCTTTCAGCGGTTGCCTTGTTATCTCTTGTATATTTAATTCCAATATTATAAGCTTCAGTTGTTGGAGAAACTCTATCACGGTAAATCATTCTGTTTACCATTTCTTGAGTTTTTTCAGGGTCTAAAATCCAATAGCTGATATAACCATGTTTGTTTGGAGCACCCGGAAGTGTTGCAAATTCGATTTTGTTGATATCAAAACCTTTTGACATTGCTGCGTATTGTGAAATTTCATAGAAAGACATATCAGTCTTAACGTATGTTGCAATAACGTTTAAAATGTCTGGAATTTTAGCAATTGTTTGAGGAGTTTGTAATTTTTCCAATAAACCTTTTAAGAACCATTGTTGACGTTGAGTTCTGCCGATATCGCCTAAACCATCATGTCTGAAACGTAAGTAACCAACTGCATTTTGACCGTCTAAGATATTCAAGCCTTTTGACAAGTTTACGTGTAAATTACCTGCATAATCGTGGTAATACATATTCTTTTCAACGTAAATAGGAATACCGCCGATTGCATCGACAATTCTTCTTACAGCTTCATCGTGAACCAAGATGTAATGGTCGATTTTTACACCTAAGGTTCTTTCAATAGTGGCTTTTGTCATTTCAATACCGCCAATTGCGTGGGCAGAATTGATTTTTTGAATTCCGTAATCCCCAGGAAGGTATACTTTACTGTCACGAGGGATTGAAATTGCGTTTATTGATTTTGTTTTAGGGTCAATATTTAATAATATGATTGTGTCTGTTCTTGCGCCAACCCAAGGGTTTGTAGGTGAACTGTTTGCATCAACACCACAAAGCAAGATGTTTTGACGTTTTTGAGCAAATGGCATTGCAAAGTTTACGTGTTGTTTGTTCTTTGCGCTAATTGGCAAGCTCAACAACATCTTTGTTACAAAAGAGTCTTCGCCAAAGGTTTCTGTAATCATTTCTTTGTTTTCTTGAGCAATTAAAAGCACCAAGATAATCGCACAAAATACGATTACAATACCAAACAAGGTTCTTGCAAAACCTGAAGTATCTTCTTTTTCGGCTTTTAAATGCTTTAAAAATAAGCTATATTCTTCGTTTAAATCTTTTTCTTCTTTTTCTAATTTTTGATCTATATCTGATTTCGACATTATATTTACACTTTTCCAATATTCATATCCGGTTTATAAATATTATATTTTAAGAGGGCTGTAAAATCAATTAATGTTAACTAGAGTTAAGTAAATTTTACTTAACTTCTTTTTGATC
>CALAFU010000172.1 GCA_937891325.1 uncultured Candidatus Melainabacteria bacterium
TCTTTATAAAGATCACCATTTAGTTTTATATGACGTAAATAATCTAAAAAATCAGATAAATGGCCAACATCAGAACGAATTGCAACGTAAGGAATTTTAAAAGAATCTACTTTTTTTGCCCATTCTTTTAAACAATCTTCATATGACGAAGTCTTAACAATCAATTTATTACTTTCAACAACTATCTTATATTCAATAATTACTTCATCGATAATATCATCAACAGTATCCTTATTCCAAACCCAGTTTGATGCTTCACTAAACTTATTCTTGATTTCATTAATAAATGAACCTGAATCACCTATGTTTTTAGCGCATGTTATTAATATACCACCTTTATATTTTTCAAGATAATTTTTCATTCCACATAAGCAATTATCTTCCGTTAAAATATTTTTTAAATCATCACATAGGCCTTCTTTATTTAAATATAACTTACCTATTTCTAATGCAATATCTGTGTCACTTCTTTTTGAAGATGAATTATTAGCTAATTCAACGTATAAATCAATTAACTTATGTACATCTTCAGTTGAATTTGCTGTATTAAAAACACAGTACTTTAATGTCCAAATTGGAAATTTGAACTCTGCCATTTGTAAACGGACACGAGTCCTTGTGTTTTCAATGGATGTACAGTAATCTTTTGGAATATTAAATACAATTGATGTCTTTTCATTAAATTCTCTTTGTTCTTTAGACATCGCTACGATATATTTATCTCTATATTTTGGATTAGGTGTTTGTTGTAATTTAACGATTTCATCAATCATTTCTTTTAATTTATCAATAGACATTGGGACTGTAGTTAAATCATCAGTCCAATTGTATGTGTCGTTTGCATATTCTTTTAAAACAAAACCCAAAACGAACGCAGATAAATTACATGACATAAAACCAAAAGGCTTTTCTTTTAAAACATCATAGATATCAGCAATTGATACTCTACTGTCACTATCTAATTTCCTTTTTATAACATCTTCTACAGCATTTTTAACTTTAGAAAGTAACTCGTTTGGTTTGTTTATCCAATATTTATCTACATTCCAGACACCAGCAAACTGCTTTTCAAGTTTTGTATTGTCATTAGCTGACCTAAATGTTCCTCTAAGTAAACAAGTAATACCACATTCAGCGCCTTGCTTCAAAGCGTTTGACATATACATATTGTCAATTACGTTTACATAGGTTTCAATTGCATATTCAAAATGCTCTCTATCAAATTCTTTAAGTAAATCAAATACTTGTGATTCAGAATTGTAAATAGTTCCGGTTCTATCATCAAATTTAAATACTCTTGGATCTGAGGCTTTTACCAAGTTTTTCCATCTTTTTAAAGCTTCTTTTGCATTTTTGTCATAAGTTTTTGATTGGCCTGCATCTTTACTTTTTTGGTAATTGCAATTTGCCATATTTTCAACATATTGATTGAATAAATCATCACTTAAATAGCTTTGAGAATAATCTACAAATACAATTTTTTCAAAACCATCATCATATGTTTTTTTAATCTCACTTCTAATTTTATTACTCTCTTCCTGATTTCTTGCAAAAGCATAAGCAACATATAAATGGTTTGGGTGGTTATTACTATCAGATTTAAGCTGATTAATAGTCATCTTTATGTTTTCACATGTTAAAAGCTTTACAACAGGATAACGAATGGCAAGATATGCAGGTAATTTGAAATCATCAAAAAAATC
>CALAFU010000173.1 GCA_937891325.1 uncultured Candidatus Melainabacteria bacterium
CTATAATAGGATTATAGTTATTGGTATCTTTAATAAAATTAAACGAAAAAAAGAAGTCATTTAAGACTTCTTTTTTTAATGGTGGGCCATCCAAGACTCGAACTTGGGACCTCACGCTTATCAGGCGTGCGCTCTAACCACCTGAGCTAATAGCCCGCATTCACTGCGTAACTAGAATTTACCATGAAATAATTTTAAAATCAAGTCTTTTTTTCAAATTTTTCAAATTTTCCCTTTCACACCTTACATACTTACGTGTTATAATCTTTTTAGGAGAAATTTATGAAAGCATTAAAATCTTTACGTTTACACATCGGACTTTTCGGCAGAACCAACGTAGGCAAGTCGTCCTTCTTAAACAAGATTACAAGTCAAGCAATATCAATCGTTTCAGACATCGCAGGCACAACAACCGATGTTGTTGAAAAATCTATGGAGCTTTTACCAATCGGACCTGTAACCTTTCTAGACACAGCTGGGCTTGATGATGTTTCAGAACTTGGCTCTCAACGTATTGAAAAAACACATAAAATTCTTAACCGTTGCGACATTGCAGTTCTTATCACTGACAAATTTGAATTAACTCCCGTCGAAAACGAAATAATCAATGAGTTTAAAAGTTTAAACATACCATATCTTATAATCGTTAACAAGCAAGACGATAATTTAAGCGCAAAATCAGATTTTATGGTAACTTCAACCGTAACTGACAACAAAATTGTAGACAAGTTTAAAGCAGAATTAATAAAACTTTTGCCTGATGAATTTATAAATTCGCCAAAAATCGTAGGCAATTTAGTTGATACAAAATCTACCGTAATTCTTGTAATTCCTATCGATAAAGAAGCCCCAAAAGGTAGAATTATCTTACCGCAAGTACAAACATTACGCGATTTATTGGATTCAAATTGTATTTCAATTGTTGTTAAAGAATCAGAGCTTCAAGATGCATTAGACGGTTTAAAAAATCCGCCAGCGCTTGTTGTGACAGACTCTCAAGCCTTCAAAAAAGTTTCTGAAATAGTACCCGATTCAATTCCATTAACATCGTTTTCAATTCTTTTTGCGCGTTTAAAAGGAAATTTAGACGAATTTATAAAAGGCGCAAATACAATTGAAAAGTTAAAAGATGGTTCAAAAATATTATTTTTAGAAAGTTGCACTCACCATGCTATTGATGACGACATCGCTCGTGTAAAAATTCCACGACTTTTAAAACAAAAAACAGGCAAAGAATTGGTTTGCGAGTATTACACAGGTCATGACTTTCCCGATGTAAGCGGTTATGATTTAATAATCCACTGCGGAGCATGCATGACAAACCGTAAAGAAGTTCTTTCAAGAATTTTAATCGCAACCGAAAAGCACGTACCAATCACAAATTATGGAATTGTAATTTCTTATTGTTTAGGAATTTTACCACGTGCCACAAAAATATTTTCATGATATAATCATTTCAAACGAACGGAGAAAAAGAAATGGCAATCACAGTTAAAGATGTAGAACACGTTGCAAAACTTGCACGTTTAGAATTAACAGAAGAAGAAAAAGAAAAATTCACTCGTCAATTAGGCGATGTTTTGAAATATGTTGATCAAATGAACGAAGTTGATACTTCAAACGTAGAACCGTTATCTCACCCAATCGATTTTGTAAACGTAATGAGAGATGACGTTGTTCACTACGAACAAACAAAAGAACAACTTATGGCTAACGCACCAGATGAAGAAAACGGTTTCTTCAAGGTTCCAAAAATCAACTAAACAAATTTTTATCAAGTGGGATAGCAAATATCCCACTTCTTTTATAGAGCCATTGAGGCTTAATTTTATTAACTATCATAAATCAGGGGGAATATGGGTACAAAGTATATTTTTATTACCGGTGGGGTTGTAAGCTCACTTGGCAAGGGCATTATTGGTGCATCTTTAGGGCGATTACTTAGAGCAAGAGGTTTTTCTGTTGCTATTCAAAAATTTGACCCATACATTAACGTTGACCCAGGAACTATGAGTCCATTTCAACACGGCGAAGTTTTTGTAACTAATGACGGCGCTGAAACTGATTTAGATTTAGGTCATTACGAAAGATTTATTGACGCAGACTTTGCACAAATCAACAATGTAACTTCAGGTAGTATTTATCAAACAGTAATTAACAAAGAGCGTAAGGGTGAATACTTAGGTGCGACTGTTCAAGTAGTTCCACATATCACAAATGAAATAAAATCAAGAATTTACAAGGCTACTGAGCAATTCAAACCAGACTTTATGATTATTGAAATTGGCGGAACTATTGGTGACATTGAAAGTTTGCCATTTATTGAAGCAATCCGTCAATTCAAAACAGAAATCGGCATAGGAAACGCAATTTCCGTACATTGCACATTGTTACCATATTTGCCAACTTCTGGTGAATTAAAAACAAAACCTTCTCAACACAGTGTAAATGTTTTAAGAAGCTATGGTATTCAACCTGAAATCTTAGTATGCAGAACTTCTTACCCATTACCAGAAGATGAAAAAGAAAAATTGGCTCTATTCTGTTCTGTTCAAAAAGATGCGGTAATTGAATGTCGTGATATGAAAAGTATTTATGAAGTTCCGCTTGCACTTGAAGAACAAAATATGGCGGCAGTTGTTTTGAATTTGCTTCAAACTTGCTACAAGCGCGCAGATTTAAAATCTTGGGAAAAACTTGTTGAAAGAATTAGAAATCCAAAACGTACATTAGAAGTCGCTATTGCAGGTAAATATACAAAACTTTCAGATGCTTATATATCTGTCGTTGAAGCCTTAAAACACGCAGGATATGCAAACGAAGCCAAAATCAACATTCATTGGATAAATTCAGAAGATTGCGTTGATTATGAAAAATGCAAAGAATTAATGAGCGGAATTCAAGCTGTCGTAGTTCCAGGGGGCTTTGGTGTAAGAGGTATTGAAGGTAAATTAAACGTTATTCGATATGCAAGAGAAAACAATGTTCCATTCTTAGGCTTATGTTTAGGTATGCAATGCGCAGTAATAGAATACGCAAGACATGTCTTAGGCATAGAAGATGCAAATTCAAGAGAATTTTCAGAAGAATGTGAAAAGCCTGTTATTGACTTGATGTTAGACCAAAAAGACGTTACGGCCTACGGTGGCACAATGCGTTTAGGTCAATACGAATGTCACTTACGCAAAAATTCTGTTGCAAGAAAAGCATACGGAACAGATGTAATCTTTGAACGCCATAGACACAGATACGAGGTTAACAATGCATATATTGAAGATTTAGAAAAAGCTGGGTTAATCTTCTCTGGAAAATCTCCAAACGGAAAATTAATGGAAATGATTGAATTGCCTAACCTTGATTGGTTTGTAGCCTCTCAATTCCACCCTGAGTTTAAATCTCGTCCAGAAAGACCTCACCCACTATTCAAAGGATTAATTGATGCAGCAGTAAAACAAAGTAAATAATAAAAATAATAAAATAGAAAGCGCGCCGTTTTTGTAAAAACGGCGCGCTTTCTTAATAAAACAAATATAATGCATTTATTGTATAGAATTCAAAACAGAATATACATATAATATTTACATAAGCTAACAAGTGGACATCACAACATTTCTTTTTAAATGGCATTGCTAATGTCAAGAAAGGGGGTGTTGCTTATGACAACCACAATCAAAACGCTAGCCGTTATATTCTATATAATAGCAGTCTTATTCAATAAGCAGAAACTAGCGTTCATGATTGCCGTCTTAACGCTAGTTTCTTAATTGAAACAATGTGATGTAACATTTTAGTATAAACTAAAAGCCACTTGTTATGCTTTAATTATATCGTATTTTTCATGCAATTTCAAGCTGTTACAAAAAATTTAACAATTAAACAATTTCACAACCTGTCGCGATTGTTTTTAAACCTTCTTTGAACCAATAGTCTTCAACGGGGTTAATTTTGTCTGACAAAATGAAGTAAGTTGAACCAGAACCCGACATAATCGATTTTGGATTAGCTGTTTTTATTTTTTGCAATTGTTCATAATCATTAAAAACCGCTGTTTCCAAATCATTATAAAGCAATGGTCGAATATCTTCACCTTTTTCAAGAAGTTCAATCATTTTGTGCGTATTATCGTTTTTAGGCTTATTTTCTAATTGAGCGTACTTTTGATAACCTTCCTTTGCGCTAATACCTAGATTATTTGGCTTTATCAATGAAACAGGGTACTCTACAAATGGCAAGCGTTCAACAGATTCGCCTCTACCTTTTGCCAAAACACAACCGCCCATTAAAATAACGTTCAAATCAGAACCAAGTTTTGCACAAAGTTCGTGTAGTTCTTTTTCGCTTAAAGGGTTATTAAATAAGTGATTTATACCTAAAAAAGTACCCACTGCATCAGAACTTCCGCCAGCTAAGCCTGCTTCTGTTGGAATATTTTTTTGAATATAGACATTAAATTTATGCGGAGTTAAATTTGTTTTTTCAACGAATGCAACAATCGCTTTATGCACAATATTTTTTTCGTTGTACGGAATATTTGGATTATCACCAGACAAATTTATTTCAAATTTTTGACTTGATTCAACATCAATTGTCAAATAATCATACAAATTAATCATTTGCATAATACTTTGAATATCGTGAAAACCGTCTTCTCTTTTGCCTAAAACTTCTAAAGTTAAGTTGATTTTTGCGGGAGTTTTTACTTTAACTTGCATAATTCCTCTGAAATTTTGCCTAATGTTTCAATCGAAAGACTTTCACCTCTTGTGTTTTCATCAATATTCAAGTTTTTAAGTGCGGTTTGAACCTTTTCTTTGTCAAAGCCACCATTTACAAGAGCATTTTTAACATTTTTTCTACGTTGTCCAAATGCAGCTTTAATAGTCTTTCTAAAATGTGTGTAATCTGATAATTCCAATCTTGGTTTGTCATT
>CALAFU010000174.1 GCA_937891325.1 uncultured Candidatus Melainabacteria bacterium
CTTGCAAAGGCACATAACGTAAACATTATCGGCGGAAGTTTTATCACTAAAAAAGGCGATAAAATGTTCAACACTTGCCCTGTAATCAACAGAAAAGGTGAACTTGTTGCAACTTATGACAAATGCCATTTATTTTCATATTATGGAGATAAAGAAGGTACATACATTACAGAAGGCTCAAACCCTGTAATTGTTAATTTAGAAGGCGTTAGAGTAGGTTTAACTATTTGCTACGACATAAGATTTCCTGAAATTTACAGAGCTTACGCGTACAAAGGTGTTGATTTAATGGTTAATATGGCAGCTTGGGGCTCTAAAAAGGAAATTCCTTGGGTTTCAATGACTCACTCAAGAGCGGTTGAAAATCAATGTTATTTTGTGGCTCTAACTCAATCAGGTGCGATAGAACATGGCGAATTTAACCTGGGAAAATCAACAATAATTAATTATAAAGGCGACAATTTGGCAGAAATAACTTCAGGCGAAGGCGCAATTTCTGCGACACTAGATTTTGACAAACAAAACGACTTTAGGGCAAAATGCACAGTCCTTAAAGATGTTCATAAAAGTTATGAAGTAAAGGAATGTTAGATATGAAAAAGATATTATTTACATTATTTTCAATAATTTTATTTGTACAAGGCGCAAACGCAATGGATAGCGCAATTTTTAACAAAGCTATTCACAACTCAGGAATTCATAAAGGGGCAGTTTCTGTTTCTGTAAGAGATTTATCAACAGGAAAAGCTGTTGCAGAATTAAACTCTGAAATTCCAACCTCTCCGGCTTCAACTCAAAAATTATTGACTTATTTGCCAGCCTTGACTGTTCTTGGCGAAAATTATAACTTTTCAACAAGCATCTACAAAACAAAAGCTGGAGATTATTACCTAGTTTTAGGTGCAGATCCTTATTTGACAACTGCAGATTTGTCTAAATTAATTTCACAATTAAAACTTCCACAAAAAAGCGAAGTTAAAAATTTATACATAGATGACACAATCCTTGATAATCAAAATTGGGGCGAAGGTTGGCAATGGGACGACGATTTAAACGTTTTAATGCCTAAATTTGGATCATACAATTTGGATAAAAACTTATACACAATCATTGTTAGTCCAACAAAAATAGGCTCACCTGCTGACATTTTTGCAAATGTATTCTATCCAACAACCTTCATCAACCAAACAAAAACAACATTAAACGAAACAAAAGTTGATTTTTCTAGAGAAAATTATATTTCTCCAGACTCTTTAACAGTTTCAGGACCTGTTGCAAAAACAGTTAAGGTTCAAATCCCTGTAAACTACTTGAGAAGATATTTCTTATTAAGAATGGACGATACTTTTGCAAAAGCAAAATTGAGCTATTACGGAAAATATCAAAGAGCAAAATTACCAAAAGGCGCTATAAAAGTTGCTGAAATCAAGCACCCAATCAACAGAGCTACAACTGACGTTTTGAAAAACAGCGATAATTTAGTAGCAGAAACTGTATTCAAACTTGCAGGCGGAAAACACGTAAACGGCACAGGTAGTGCACCTTCTGCAATTGCAATGTTTAACACTTATTGTTCAATAAACAAACTTGATTGCTCTAAAATCAGAATAACAGACGGTAGCGGAGTTTCTAAAAACAACCTTGTAACAGCTGATTTTATGTCAGATTATATTGTAAAAACAACTAAAATCTTCGGACAAGAAAAACTTGAAGGTATGCTAACACAACCTAAAGAAGGCACTTTAACTAACAGATTTTTCAATATGCAAGGCAAACTTTGGGCTAAGACAGGCACTCTTTCAAACATCAGCGGTATTACAGGCTTGATGACAGCAAAGAGCGGTAAAACTTATGCCTTCAGCATTTATATCAATGACGGAAAATCAAGTGAAAGCAACAAAAAAATGCTTGAAGAATTTATCGTAAAAG
>CALAFU010000175.1 GCA_937891325.1 uncultured Candidatus Melainabacteria bacterium
TATTTTTTTTAACTATTTTACCAAAGGTAAAGTAACCGTAAAGGTTGTAACTTTATTCTTTGAAGTGTATCCAATTGTACCGTGCATTTTGTCAGCAAGAAGTTTAGAGATAGCAAGTCCTAAGCCAACACTTGTATTTTGCGGATTAGATTTTTCATCTATTTGCTTAAACCTGTTAAAAATACTATCTTCCATGCCTGCAGGAATTTCAACACCGGTATTTGTGATAGTTACAATAATATCTTTTTTCTTGACCTTTGCGCTTATTGGAATTGTTTCACCAAAACTTGAGAACTTATATGCATTTGAAATTAGGTTAGAAAAAAGTTGTAAAAGTTTTTCACTGTCAACTTTTGCGCATTCATTTTCTAATTCAATTTCAGGAATAATTTTTACATCAAATGCCGTTGTAGGCTTTTCTGTTGTCTTCATTGCTTCTAGCAGAATCGGTTTAACTTCTTGTTTTGATAAGTTTAACTTTATTGTATTAGCCTCTAATCCTTCAAGTTCAAGAATATTACTGATTAATGTTGTTAATTTTGTTGTATTCTTTTTGGCAATTTTTAACATTTCCGCACAAGACACATCAACATTTCCGACTAAACCATTCAGAATCAAGTCAATACTTCCACCGATAGAAGTTAAAGGAGTTCTAAGTTCGTGGCTTATAATTGAAAGGAATTGATTTTTCAAATTATCCATCATAACTTGAGCTGTTACATCTTTGTTAAATCCTGTTATCGCTATAACGTTGCCTTTTTCATCAAAAACAGGGCTTTTAAAACTTTCAAACCAAAGTTCTTTACCGTCTCTGACTACTTTTCTAATACTTCTGAAAGGCTTTTTGTTTTTAATAACCTCTAAATCTTCCGCTTGATAAGAGGAAGCTACGTCATAAGGTTCAAAATCAAAATCATCATGTCCTAAGATTTGTTCTCTTGTTAATCCACAAGTAAGAAACTCATCATTTACTGCCAAAAACTTTCCGTTTACGTCTTTTAAAAATGCACTTGCTGGAAGGTTATCAAGCAAGGCTTTTTCTCGCAATGCATTGATATTGGCTTTTTCTGTAAGTTTAATTTTATTGATAGCAGTATTAACTTGTTTACCGCATAGATTAAAAACTTTTACATCTTCTTCTGTCCAAATGGTATCTGTCGTATATTTACCCATTACAACAACAGCAACAGTATCCTCGGTTCTATTAAAAATAGTTGTCATTGCTGAGATTAAACCGATTTTATTATATGCCTCTCTTATAAATTCGGGGATATCGTAGGAGTTTATACTATTAAAAGTAACCTCTTCATTTTGTTTGAATACAATATCACTCCAGAAAGTCATAATATTTTCTGTCATTTCTTTTGGCAAAACCTCTGAAATAGACTTGATTGACTTATCTGTTTTCAACTCTTGCATAATGTTGTAAGAGCCATTTTTATTAAACTCAACAATTAAAATTCTGTCCGCATTAAAGAATTTCATAATTTTTTTGCAAATTGAATTGTACAACTTATCTTTGGATAGCGTATTCTCAACGATGTTAACCAAAGATAAAATAAATTCTTTTTTATCAATTTCTTTTTGCAATTGATATTTTGAATATGCGGTTTCTGAAATAGTTTCTGCAACTAAAGCCAGAATCTTCATTGCTTTTTTTGCATCTTCTATTTTTATCTTCTTGATTTTTTTTGATGCAGATAAATATTCCTCTTTATCTTTAATTTCAAGTTTTTCCGCTAAATTCAGAATATCTTTATCACTCAATTTTTCAGTAGAAAACTGACCGCCCATAATCGCTCCCAAGTATTTGCCATTCGCAAATACAGGAATTGCCATATCGACTAACCCTGCATGACATTTATAAATAGTTGGTTTACCTGTTTTTTCAATATTTTTCCAAGCATTTTTATCGCATTCCTCGCAAAGTTTGCAACCAATACTTGAATTTCGTGTCATTGTACAAAATTTCGTCATCGGAATATGTGCAATAACTTTACTTTCATCGACACAGTTGCAACCAAACCCAAAAGTTTTATGGAAAGTTTTCAATACCCTTTCCACTGTTTTTTTATCAACTAAATCAGATAAAATAACTTTTGAGTTGTTTGTTTTTTTTGTCATATAAAGATCTCAAATTTGTAAACTTCACTTTATCGTATAACAAAAATTTGAAAAATTCAACTAAAACACACTAAATTTCTTGTTTATTTGCCTCTTCCATTTTTTTTATAAGTTGCTATAATAAGAGTATGGCAGTAGTAATTGTGACATCAATAGTATTAATATTTTTGGTTGTGTTATCTTTCTTTGGTATAGCACTTTCTCAGATGACTTTCTTTAGTGCATTTCCAAGGACTGCAGCTTACGGAGACCCTAACAAATTAAGATATATACACCTAAAAGGGTTCTTCTTTATAATTTCAAACGACCTTTTTGGTAATGATGTTATTTACCAAAACGAAGCATCAAATATGATGTTTCAATATAACTTAAAACCAACAATGAATCCCGCTGAAATATTGAATTCAAAAAAAGATTTGAATATAGAAATTTTAGACACTGTCAAAAACGAAACAATGTCATACACTGTACCTCACAGCGCAAAAGCTCAAGCAATCAGATTTTTCACTGCATATAGAGATTTAATGCAAAGAATTCACGCTCACAAAATGAACGTTCAAACAAATTCTGAAAATAAATAATATTTTTTAAAAATATTGTGTCAAAAACCTTGTTCATGAGATAATTAAATTATCAGAAGAAGGAAAGAAGGTAAATTTATGTCAGATGTAAGAGTTAGAATTGCACCATCACCAAGTGGAAACCTTCACGTTGGTACTGCAAGAACAGCTTTGTTTAACTATTTATACGCTAAAAAAGTTGGCGGTAAATTCGTTTTAAGAATTGAAGACACAGATGCAGAGCGTACAAGCCAAGCATATATTGATAATATTTTTGATAGCTTAAAAGCATTAGGCTTAAATTGGGACGAAGGTCCTGATGTAGGCGGTCCTTATGGTCCTTACACTCAATCAGAAAGATTTGATATTTATCCAAAATACATTCAAATCTTGTTAGAAAAAGGCTTTGCTTATGAATGTTTCTGCACACCTGAAGAACTAGAAGCAGAAAAAGAAGAAGCTACAAAAAATAAAAAGGCTTATGTATATTCTAAAAAATGCGAAAACTTGAATGATATTGAAAAAGACAGACTGAGAGCAGAAGGCAGAAAACCTGCAATCCGTTTCTCTGTTGAAAAAGCAACAAAAGCCTTCCACAATTCATCAATTATTCACTTTGATGACCTTGTAAAAGGCGATTTACACCAAGATACAAACTTAATTGGTGACTTCGTAATTATGAAATCTAATGGCGCACCAACATACAACTTTGCCGTTGTAATTGATGATATGTTGATGAAAATTTCACACATCATTCGTGGTGAAGACCATATTTCTAACACCTTCAAACAAATCTTAATCTATGAAGCATTAGGTGCTGAAGTTCCAAGATTTGGTCACTTAGGTATGATTTTAGCTCCAGATAGAAGCAAACTTTCAAAACGTCATGGTGCAACTGCCGTTTCTGAATTCGTTGAAAAAGGTTACTTAACAGACGCTTTAATCAACTTCGTAGCATTACTAGGTTGGGCTCCATCTGACGGAAACGAAATTAAAACAGTTGACGAAATCGCTCAAGACTTTAGAATTAACGAAGTTTCATCTTCAAACTCTATCTTTGAATACGACAAATTAAATTGGATGAACAGCCAATATATCAAGAAACTTGATATTAACGACTTAAAAGAAAGATTGAAACCGTTCCTAACTAAATACGATTTATCAACAATGACAGATGAACAATATACTCACATGGTTGAAATCACAAGAGACCCATTAACAATCCTTTCTGATATCACAGATGCTGTTTCTTACTTCTTTGGCGAAGATGTAGAAGTTGACCCAGAAGTTCAAACAACAGTTCTTGATACAGAAGTTTCTCAAGATGTTCTAAAAACATTTGCTGAACAAGCTAAAGATTGGGAATGGACAGAAGAAAATCTACACGAAAAACTTGAAGAATTCCGCGGTTTCTACAAAGAAAAAGGCGTAAAAGCAAAAGTTACAATGTGGGCTATCAGAGCTGCCGTTACAGGTAGAACTCGTGGTGCTGATATGGTTGGTACTCTTGTTATCCTTGGTAAAGACAAAACTTTACACCGCGTAGCTAAAGCTATTAAATAACCAAGTTAGGCAATTATAAAATTTGCAAATAATAAATATACTCTCTTTTGTATAACAAAGGAGGGTATATTTTTATGGATAACATTAACAAAACAATTTATGAAATCGTTGCAGAAAGCGATAGCAACAGAATTACAGTATTTACAAATCACCTGAAAATTGACGGATTTGTCTATCAATGTGATGGCAAGTGCAAAGAAGTTGCAAACGGAATGTTAACCCTAAACGATGCAGTTGTATGCAGAATTGATGACTACTGTTCTTGTGACGAAGATGAATGTACTTGTAATGATATTGCCTGTTTCAAATATGATTGGTTAAATATTATGCATTCAAAAATTGTTTCGTTTAGCGTTTTAAAATAAAAAAAGAAGGGGCGAAGCTGTTGGCTTCGCCCCTAAATTATATATAATCTTAAAGATTATTATTTGCAATCACAACCGCAACCACAGCTGCAACAAGTTAAACCAAGAGCTTCTTTAGCTTCTTCTAATCTAACTTTGATACGACCGTCAACTGCGATACCTTCACCTGATTTTTCAGAGATTAACAATGGGTTAATATCTAATTCATCGATGAATTTGTAATCAGAAACTAATTGAGACAATCTCAATAATGTTTCTTGGATTTGATCCATTTGAGCTGGAGTTGTACCTCTAGCACCTTCTAACAATTTGTATGCTTTAACTGATTTGATCATTTCAGAAGCATCAACATCTGTTAATGGAGCAATTCTGAAAGTTACGTCTTTCATAACTTCAATGAATACACCACCTAAGCCGAACATCATCATTGGACCGTATTGAGGATCTGTTGCGATACCGCAAACCATTTCTCTGTTACCTTTAACCATTTCTTGAATGATTACACCTTCAAGACCGTCTAACAATCCTCTTTCTTCAAGTTTTGCTAACAAGTCTTTGTATTCAGCTCTTAATTGTTCTTCTGATTGAATGTTAACTCTTACACCGCCAACATCAGTTTTGTGAGATGTTGTTTTTGAAGTCATTTTCATTACTACAGGGTAGCCGATTGAATTACCGATTGAAACAACTTCTTCTTCGTTTGTAGCAAAACCTGATTTACATACTCTGATACCGTAAGCATCTAATACATCAATAGATTCACGAGTTGTTAATTGAGCACGATCTTCTTTTAATGCATTATACATAATGCTTTCAGCTTTCTTTCTATCAACATCGTAGCAAGGGATTTTACCTTCTGGTCTTGCAATCCATTTACGTTGTTGGTCTAATCTCATAAAGCCTTCAGCTGCTTCTTCCGCATACATAAAGAATGGCATATTAACCTTCATATCTGATAATGTAGTGAAGAATTCGCTCTTAGTCATGAATACACCAATAACAGGTTTTTCAGGATATTGAGCTTTAATTTCCATAACGGCTTTAGCTACATCGATATCTTTTAAGCCTAAGAATGGTAAGTAAATAACCATAATCATATCAACATTTTCATCAGCGATAACTGTTTTTAATGTTTCTTGGTAGTGTTCGATAGGTGCAGATGCAATCATATCAATTGGGTTTTTTACTGATGCTGCCGCTGGTAAGAAACTTCTTAATTTTTCTTTTGTTTCATCAGTAATTTTAGCCATTTGCATACCGTATTCACATACAGCGTCAGTAGCCATAATACCAGGACCACCTGAGTTTGTGATGATTGCTACTCTGTTTCCTTTTGGAATGGGGCAGTTAGCAAATACTTTTGCTGTTGAGAATAAGTTTTTCAAAGAATATTCTCTGATAACACCTGATTGAGCAAGTAATGCGTTAGCTGCTTTATCTGCACCAGCTAAAGAACCTGTGTGAGAAGATGCAGCTGAAGCACCTGCTGCTGAACGACCAGCTTTTAAAGCAAGGATAGGTTTTTTCTTAGAAATTCTTGTAGCTAATTTTCTGAAGTTAGCTGGATTTTGGATTGATTCCATGTATAACAAGATTTGTTCAACATCTTTTTCGTTTTCCCAATATTCTAAAGCTGTTTCAGCGTTTACGTCTGCTTGGTTACCGATTGAAATGAATTGAGCAAAACCTAAGTTCAAGTCTTTTAAGATGTTTAAGATACCGCCACCTAAAGCACCTGATTGTGAAACGAAACCGATGTTACCACGTTCTGGAAGTGATTCAGCGAAACAACCGTCCATGCTGATTTCAGGATCTGTGTTTACAACACCTAAGCAGTTAGGACCTACACATCTCATAC
>CALAFU010000176.1 GCA_937891325.1 uncultured Candidatus Melainabacteria bacterium
GCGCTTCCTTCAAATATTTTCCTTGAAGTTCAACTAAAACAACTTTGTTTTCAAACGGTAAAATTTCTAAAACATCACCGTAAGTAACTTGATTTTTGATGTTTCTGTTAACTCTGATTGAGCCTGAATTGGTCATTACCGCATCATAGCACGGAAACGCTTTTGTCATTGATAAAAGCACCAACTTGCCTAAATTTGTTTGGTTATGTTCAATGATGTATTGGTCTCCAATAAGTGTAACGTTAGTTTTTGCGATTACTTTTTTTGTTGAATGAGCAATGCGCTTGTCAGTTTGCGCGATAATTTTGTCAATTTTAGCATCAGATTTTAAATCTGGAGTTATGTTTGTATGAATATAGTGTTTTAATTTTTTGTCAAAGTCTAAAATACCGACTCTTACACCAAATTCACCGTCTTGAACGATAGGAGTTGAACCTACATAAGTTGGAGTTTCAAAGAAAAAGTGATTGTGACCGCCAACGATTAAATCAATGTTAGGAACTTCCTTTGCAATTCTTCTGTCTTCGTCAAGTCCGCAGTGAGAAAGTATAATTAAATGGTCATATTTAACAGTTTTCACAATCTTTTTAATTTCTTCTGTCGCATCTGTAACCTTTGCATAGCTTGTATCAGAAAGGTTAGCAAGTTCAGAAGTTGTAACGCCGATGATTAAATATTTTTCGCCGTCAATCTCTTTTATAATATAAGGTTTTACTGCTTTTTTTAAGTAGTAGTCGTTAAAATGAACATTTGCAGATAAGAATTGAGTCTTAGAATTTCTAACGTTGCGTCTCAAAACTCGTACGCCGTTATCAAATTCGTGATTGCCTAAGGCAATTGCATCATATTTCAAATATCTCAATAATTTTGAGTTAAGTTTTCCGTAATCGTGTCTGTAATAAAGTGAACCTTGAAAAACATCACCACTATCTAAAAGCAATACATTTTTGTTTGTTGCGCGCATTTGGTTGATATATGTGCTACGTCTAGAAATACCAGCAACATTCTTTCGACCTTTATATTCAATCGGTGAAATTCTGCCATGTGTGTCGCTTGTGTGTAAAATTACAACTTCACCAGCAAGAGCAAAGTTCCCAAATACAAGAATTGCTAAAACTAAAAATATCTTTTTCATTAGTCCTTCTCCAAATATACAAGTTTGCTTTTCAATTTCCACTGAACAAGTGTTAATACAAATATTATAGCAAATAAAACATACGCAAGGGCGCTTGCTTTACCCACATTAAAATATTCAAATGCGTTTTTGTAAATTGCATATACAAGAACGTTAGTGCTGTCTAAAGGTCCGCCTTGAGTCATAACGTAAATTAAGTCAAACACTTGGAAGGAAGTGATTGCTGTAATAATAGTTACGAAAAATATTGTTGGCGACAAAAGCGGAATGGTTACATGCTTAAATGTATTATATGCATTCGCGCCGTCAATTTTAGAGGCTTCTAAAAGTTCTTGATTGATTGTGCTTAAACCTGTCAAAAACAAAATCATATTGTAACCGATTAATTTCCATACGGAAACAATGATTAACGCAGGCATGGCGAAATTTGTGTCATAAAGCCAATTTATGTGTAAGTGCAACAAGTGGTTTAAGCAACCAATGTTAGGGTCAAAAATCCATTCCCAAATGATGCCAATTACAATCATAGGAGTTACAAAGGGTAAAAAGTAAGCTGTTTTAAAAAAGTCAGCTCCCTTAATTTTGTTGTTAATTATGCATGCAAGTATTAACGGAATAATTACTCCAAATACAGAGGTTGCGATTGCATATACAAAAGTGTTTATAATTATTTTTACAAATACAGGCTCTGTTAATACAACTCTGTAATTTTCTAATCCCACATACTGAATAGGGTTAAGCAAGTCCCACTTTGCAAAACTTAAACCAAAAGAGCAGATGATTGGAATAATGATGAAAACAATTGTCCCAAGTAAGGCTGGGAGTATAAACAATACCCCTGCAAAATTTTGTTGATTAGCTAATTTTGATAAAAATTCTTTCATACTCATGACAACAACGTTATTTATGATAATATTATATTAGAAAAAAGGAGAAAGATTTAAATGTTAACAAAATGGGATAACGCATTCGGAAAAAATGATATTAGAGGGATTTATGGAC
Organism: uncultured Candidatus Melainabacteria bacterium; assembly: GCA_937891325.1. GTDB lineage: Bacteria > Cyanobacteriota > Vampirovibrionia > Gastranaerophilales > Gastranaerophilaceae > UBA6984. Next base: position 2,138 of record CALAFU010000176.1, read on the forward strand.
AAGATGTAACTGAAGAATTATATTTCTTTGTTGGTAAAGCCTATGTAAGATATGTTTCACAAGTTCATGAAAAAGAAGCAAAAGACTTGTGGCTAACAGTTTGTAGAGATGCTAGAACTCACTCTCCAGCCCTAGCAAAAGCCCTAATTCAAGGCTTAACTTCTGCTGGTGCAAACGTAGTTGATTTAGGCTTAGCACCTACTCCAATTGGTTACTATTCAAATGTTGTTGGCGTAAATGAAAATGTTACAGACGGGCATGATATTGACGGTGCATTAATCGTTACAGCAAGCCACAACCCAAGCCAATATAACGGTTTGAAAATGACTTTCAACGGTCAATTATTAGATGAAAAACCAATTCAAGAATTGTTGAAATTAGTTGCAACAATTTCTAAAGAATCTTTGTTGTCACACACTTTCGGTCAAGAAAAACAATACGATGTTATTCCTGATTATATTGAAGTTATGAAAATGAACTTCGGCAGAGTTGGTGAAGGTATTAAAGTTGTAGTTGATAGTGCAAATGGTACAGGTGGTATCGTTGCGCCAGCTTTATATCGTTCTATTGGTTGTAACGTGATTGAATTATACTCAAATCCAGACGGTAAATTTCCAAATCACCACCCAAACCCAAGCGATGAAAAAACTTTAAACGATATTAAACGTGCAGTTGTTGAAAACGGCGCTGATATTGGTATTGCATTTGACGGTGATAGCGATAGAATCGGTGTTATTGATTCAAAGGGTAACTCAATGTCAGGTGACAAATTATTATTAATTTATGCATTAGACCTTATTGAAAAATATGAAGGCACAGGCGTTAAACCGGTTGTAGTTTCAGAAGTTAAATGTTCACAAGTTCTGTTTGATACAATCAATAAAGAAGGTGGCGAAGCTATTATGTGTAGAACAGGTCATGGCTACATTAAAGCTAAAATGAAAGAAACAAACGCTTTGTTAGGTGGCGAAATGAGCGGTCATACCTTCTTTAAAGATAAATATTATGGATTTGATGATGCAGTTTATGCAGGTTGCAGAATTATTGAAATTCTATCTAAAAATAAAAAACAAAATCCAAGTTTCAAAATTGAAGACTTGTTGACTCCATTCAATAAAGTTTTCACATCTCAAGAAGT
>CALAFU010000177.1 GCA_937891325.1 uncultured Candidatus Melainabacteria bacterium
TGCAGATGCAAGCGGTTATATCAGAAGTTCAAACGTAAACCCTATGGTTGATATCGCTGATGCTATGATGGCTCAACGTGCTTATGAAGCCAACTTAGCAGTTATGAATATTACAAAATCAATGGCTTTAAAAGCTGCTGAAATTGGTAAATAGGTTTTAATTAAAATTTTATACACTCTCGCTTAAAAATAATAAGGGCGGAATTTGTTTATCAAATTCCGCCCGCCTCGCTATTTCATGATATAATTTTTTCAGAAAATACGGAATGAGGATAAAATTATGAAGATATTGGTTGGTATGTCAGGTGGTGTTGATTCTTCAACTACTGCATTAATGTTAAAAGAACAAGGTCATGAAGTTGTTGGTGCAACGATGGCAATTTGGGGCAAAGGTGGCGTTTATAAAGAAATTCAAGAAAAAATAAATGCACTTCCTGAAAAAAAATCAACACACGGGGCATGCTTTGGACCAGATGAAAAAGAAGATATTGAAGCTGCACGCAAGATTTGCGAAGAAATCGGAATTGAGTTCCATGTATTTGATTGCGCTGAACAATATGAAAAAATAGTTTTAGATAACTTTAAAAAAGAATATTTATCAGGAAGAACTCCAAACCCTTGTATTTGGTGCAATTCTCTTATTAAGTTTGATGTTTTGCCACACTTAGCAAAAGAAAACGGAATTGATTTCGATAAATTTGCAACAGGTCACTATGCAAGAATTGCGCAAGGTGAAAATGGTAGATATTTATTGAAACGTGGTGTAAATCCTAAAAAAGATCAATCTTATTTCTTATATAGATTAAGACAAGACCAATTAGCGAATATTATGTTGCCTTTGGGCGATTTTACAAAGGAAGAAATTAGAGATATTGCTAAAAAACATGGCTTAGAAGTTGCTGAAAAACCTGATAGTCAAGATTTCTATGAAGGTGATTACAATGAGTTACTTCAAGTTAAAGATAAAATTGGTAATATCGTTGATACAGACGGCAAAGTTTTAGGTCAACACAACGGAATTTGGAACTACACTATCGGACAAAGAAAAGGTTTAGGTGTGGCTTCAACTGAAGCTCTTTACGTTTTAGAGCTTAGAAAAGATACAAACGAAGTTGTTGTAGGTTTTAAAGACAAAACTATGCACAACACGTTAGTTGCTACAAAAATGAATTGGATTTCAATTGAAAATCTTGATTCTGAAATGAAATGCAAAGCAAAAATTCGTTCAACTCAGGAACCTACTGACGCGATTATTCGTCCTGTTGGTAATGGAGATGTTGAAGTTGTATTTGATAATATGCAAAAATCAATTGCAGTAGGTCAATCAGCAGTATTTTATAACGATGATGTTGTAATTGGTGGCGGTATTATCGACGTGGTTAAATAATGATTAAAAACATTTTAGACAAAATTGATGCAGATAAAGAGGTTTCGCAAAATGAAATTGTGGAACTCCTAAAGAGTGATGATGAATTACTTTTTAAATACGCTGACGAATGTCGAAAAAAATATGTTGGAGATGAAGTCCATTTAAGAGGTTTAATTGAATTTTCAAATGTTTGCAAGAATACTTGTAAATATTGCGGGTTAAATTGCTATAACAAAAAACTTGAAAGATATAGATTAACTGAAGACGAAATTATTGATTTTGCAAAAAAAGGTGTAGAGTACGGTTACAGAACAATTGTTTTGCAATCTGGCGAGGATGCTTATTTTACGCAAGATAGAATGGTTCATATAATAAAAGAAATAAAGAAAATGGACGTTGCTCTAACGTTGAGTCTTGGCGAAAAATCTTACGATGAATACAAAGCCTACAAAGACGCAGGCGCAGATAGATATTTAATCAGAATTGAAACAACTGATATTGATTTGTATCACGAATTGCACCCTAAAATGAGCTATGAAAACAGAGTTGAATGTTTAAAGAATTTACAAAAACTAGGTTTTGAAACAGGTTCGGGCTGTCTTGTTGGACTTCCTAATCAAACTATTGAATCATTGGCTAATGATATTTTATTCTTTAAAGAAAACAATTTTGATATGATTGGTGTTGGTCCATTCATTCCTCATCCTGAAACTCCATTATGGACAGGAAAAGACACAAAAGAAGATAAAGAAAAACGATTTAAGCTATCTTTGAGAGTTATGGCTGTAATTCGATTATTGCTGAAAAATATCAATATCCCTGCGACAACAGCGATGGAATCTATTAATCCAAACGGTAGAATTATTGCACTTCAAAGTGGTGCGAATGTTGTAATGCCAAATATTACAGAAGGTGATTACCGTAAAAAATATGAGATTTATCCTGATAAAATTTGTATAAATGATTCTCCTGCTCATTGTAGAAGTTGTATTACAGGTAAGATTGCTTCTATTGGTAGAACAATTTCTCAAGATTACGGATTTAGAGCTAATTAAACAAAATGTTAAAAGCATGCCTAATTTTATTTATTCTTTTATAATGAGAAAAACAAAAAGGAGTTTTTAAATGAAAGAAGAATTACTTCGAATTATAGAAAAAAATAGTAGAATTGATGTTAAAGAACTTGCTGTAATGCTTGGCTCAACAGAGGTTGAAGTTCTAAACGAAATGCAAGAACTTGAAAAAGAAGGTATTATCTGTGGGTATCACACACTTATAGATTGGGAAAAAACTTCAACAGAAAAAGTTACAGGGCTTATTGAAGTTAAAGTTACACCTCAACGCGGACAAGGTTTTGACAGAATTGCAGAAAGAATTTATAAATACCCAGAAGTTAAATCAGTTTACCTAATATCAGGTGGATATGATTTATTAATTACATTGGAAGAAAAATCATTGAAAGAAATAGCTGCTTTTGTATCAGATAAGTTATCAACATTAGAAAGTGTTTTAAGCACAGCAACACACTTTATTTTGAAAAAATATAAAGACCATGGCACAATTCTTTCTAAAAAAGAAGATGACGAAAGAGAGATTATAACACCATGAGTATTCCAATTTCAAAAACAGTAGTGGGTTTAAAAAAATCAGGTATTAGAAAATTCTTTGATATCGTTAGTGAGATGAAAGATGTTATCTCTCTTGGTGTTGGTGAACCCGATTTTGATACACCTTGGCATATCAGAGAAGAAGGTATTTACGCTCTAGAAAAAGGTAAGACTTTCTATACTTCTAATGCAGGTTTAAAAGAGTTGCGTCAAGAAATTAATAATTATCTAAAGCGCACTCAAAATATTTCTTATAATCCCGATAATGAAATAATTGTAACTGTTGGTGGCTCTGAAGCAATTGATATAGGTCTTAGAGCAATGGTTAATGCCGGTGATGAAGTTATTATCCCACAACCGTCTTATGTTTCTTATGAGCCTTGCGCAGTTCTTGCTGGTGCAAAACCTGTAATTATTGACTTGAAAGCAGAAAATGAATTCAGATTAACTGCCGAAGAATTAAAAAATGCAATTACTGATAAAACAAAAATTCTAATTTTACCGTTCCCAAACAACCCGACAGGTGCAATTATGGAACGAAAGGATTTAGAAGAAATTGCAAAAGTTTGCATAGAAAATGATATTTACGTAATGTCAGATGAAATTTATGCCGAATTATCATACAAGGAAAAACATGTTTCAATTGTAAGCATTGCAGGCATGAAAGAACGTACAATCTTGATTAATGGCTTTTCTAAGGCTTATGCAATGACAGGTTGGCGTTTAGGTTATGCTTGCGGACCTAAAGAAATTATTGAGCAAATGGTGAAGATTCATCAATACGCAATAATGTGTGCTCCGACAACAAGCCAATATTCAGCAGTAGAAGCACTTAAAAAAGGTGATGAAGATGTAAGATTGATGCGTGAAAGTTACAATCAACGTCGTAGATTTTTGATGAATGCTTTTAAAGAAATGGGCTTAGAATGTTTTGAACCCTACGGAGCGTTCTATGTGTTCCCTTGCATAAAAGAATTTGGAATGACAAGCGAAGAATTTGCAATGAAATTTTTAGAAGAAGAACATGTCGCAGTTGTTCCAGGTACTGCTTTCGGGGATAGTGGAGAAGGTTTTTTAAGAATTTCTTACGCATATTCAATAGAAAACCTAAAACGAGCAATGGAACGATTAAAACGATTTGTTGAAAATTTAAGAAAATAATTAGAGCTTAATAAGCGAAGGCGCAGACGATTTTCGTCTGCGCCTTTTCGTTATAATGTTTTGTAGATTTTATATAAAGATTTTATTTTCTTTGTATCAGAGGATTTTAGCAATTTGTTAAACTCTTGTTTTATGTAATTAATATTTTCAAATTCGTCGAAATTAAATAACTCTTTTAACTCAATATCAAGTGCTTTTGCTATATTTACCAACAATTCAAAAGAAGGATTTGTTCTTGCAGATTCTAATTTTGAAATATGATTAGGTGAATAATTTACTAATTCAGCAAGTTTTTCTTGTGTTAAGCCCTTTTTAGAACGTAAATTAGCAATTTGTTTTCCAAGTAAAACTAGAGTGTCATTCATATATTTAAGTCCCTTTTATCCATGGTAAATTGAATAAACTTTTAATAAATTGAATAACATGATTAGTTATGTTTGATATATAATCATGGCATTCAATAAAATAAATAGAAAGAATTAACCACCATGTGCATAGAAAATAAAATTAAAATTTCAGTAATTGTACCCGTTTTTAACGCTCAAAACACAATAAGGAGATGTTTGGATAGCTTAATTAATCAAACATTATCAGAGATAGAGGTTATTTGTGTAAATGACGGATCTACTGATAATTCGCTAAAAATTTTACAGGAATATGAAAATAAAGATGCTCGAATAAAAATTTTAAACCAAGATAACTTAGGTGTCGCAACAGCTAGAAATAATGCCTTAAGTTTGGCTAAGGGTGAATTCATAGGTTTTCTTGATTCTGATGATTGGATTACTTTAAATTTTTATGAAAATTTGTATAAAATTGCAATCCAAAATAATGCAGATATAGCCGTTTCTAATATTTTTAAGTATTATTCAGAAAGTAAAATAGAACCATTATTGAATTTTAATGAAGTTAAACTTTATGAGCAAACATCTGAAAAATTAGAGATTGCACAGGTTCCAAAGTATAATTATATATGGAATAAAATTTATAGACGAACAAAACTATTAGAAAATAATATAACATTTCCTATAAGTAACATGTTTGAAGATGCTGTTTTTACATTAGAGGCAATAACGCTTTTAGAAAAA
>CALAFU010000178.1 GCA_937891325.1 uncultured Candidatus Melainabacteria bacterium
AGAAACAATAGTTAAAAATGGGTAATTTTGTCATCGAATTACTTGACATATACAATTCTGAACTTGTTTCAGAATCGCAATATTTTTCCAAAGAGACAATGCGACCCTGAAATAAATTCAGGGTGACATAGAATTGTATACAAGTATATTAAATAGCAAAAATGCGGGAAAATTGAAAATTTTCCCGCATTTTTTGTGTTGTTATTAATAGACTATAAGTCAATAAGGGTTAAGTCGTTAAGTCAACTATAATTAAAATGTCATTTTAATAATAAATGAACTTATTGTCTTATAGCCTTAAAGCCTGTAAAACCTATTCGTATCTAATACCGGCTTTCTTCATTCTGTTGATAACTTCTTGAAGTACTTCTTTAGGTTTTGTCAATGCAATTCTAAAGTATCCTTCGCCGTATTTGCCGTAGCCATTTCCAGGTGGAACAACGATGTCTGCTTTTTCAAGCATTGCTGTAACAAATTCTTCGCTTGTCATACCTTTTGTAACAGGCAACCATAGATAGAAGGTTGCTTTTGAAGGTTTAACGTTCCAGCCTAACTCTCTTAAACCTGCTTCCATAACGTCTCTACGTTCTTTGTACATATCGTTAAGTGCTTTTAAATCTTCTGTTGGCATATCGTAAGCCTTTTCAGCAGCTTCTTGAATTGCCTTGAAGGTACCTGAGTCAAGGTTGTTTTTCAAATCGCCTAATGCTTTGATAGCGTCCTTGTTACCGGCGACAAAGCCAACACGCCAGCCGGTCATGTTGTATGATTTTGAGTGTGAATAGAATTCTAAAGCTACGTCTTTAGCGCCTTCGATTTCAAATACTGATGGTGAAACGTAACCGTCATAAGTCATTTCACAGTATGCCATATCTTGGCAAAGTAGAATGTCGTATTTTTTACAGAAATCAACAGCTTTTTTCAAGAAATCTAAATCGCAAACAGCGCCTGTTGGGTTGTTTGGATAGTTCAAGAACATAATTTTAGATTTTTTTGCAATGTCTTCTGGAATTTTGTCGAAATCTGGCAAGTAGCCGTTTTCTTCTAATAAAGGCATTGTGTAAGGTGTACCACCTGCTAAAATAGTTGCGTTTTTGTAAACAGGGTATGCTGGGTCAGGGATTAGAGTGTAATCTCCGTCATCAACGTAGGCAAAAAATACGTGTGCAATTGCTTCTTTAGAACCGATGTTAGACATAATTTCTGTTTCTGGGTCTAAATCAACGCCAAAGCGTTTTTTCATCCATTTTGCAGAGGCTTTTCTAAAACCTTCAGTACCGTTGTAAGAAGGGTAATCGTGGTTTTTAGGGTTGTCGATTGCAATATGCATTGCATCAACTACTGTTTGTAAAGTTGGAGTGTCAGGGTCGCCAACACCTAAACTGATAATGTCGATACCTTTAGCCTTTGCAGCTGCTACTTTTTTGTCAATTTCCACGAACAAATATGGTGGAATGTTATTCAATCTTTCTGATGTTTTTACCATTGTTTCTTCCTTTTATTTTTTTGTCAGGCATTGCCTGACCTACTTTTGTGTTGGGGTAGAAACCCCAACCTACGTTACTTAAGGTCAATAAGTCAATAAGGGTTAAGTGGATAAGTCGAATTATAATCAGTCATTTTAACTATAAATGACTTATCGTCCTATAGTCTTATAGCCTTAAAGCCTTTGTAGCCTTTTGACCTCTTTTATGTTACCATAAAAATATGGCAATAATATCAGATGATGACGATTTTAAAAAAAATATAAAAAAGAACCCTGTCGTAAATGCTGAAACAATCGAGTACGACAAGACTTTTGAGAACTCAATTCGTCCGAAAAATTTTGAGAGTTATATCGGTCAATCTGAATTAAAAGAAACTTTGCAAATTTCAATTGAGGCGGCAAAAAAACGCGAAACAAACCTAGACCACATGTTGTTTTATGGTCCTCCAGGGCTTGGTAAAACAACGCTTGCAGGGGTTATTGCAGAACAAATGGGCGCAGATTTAAAGATTACATCAGCACCAGCACTAGAACGCCCAAGAGATATTATAGGTATTTTGATGTCATTAAAAGGTGGTGAGGTTCTGTTTATTGACGAAATTCACCGCTTGAATAAGGTTACAGAAGAAATTCTTTATCCGGCTATGGAGGATTTTTACCTTGATATGACAACGGGTAAAAGCCAAACGGTTAAAACTATGAGACTTCCGTTGCCTAAATTTACTCTAATTGGTGCTACAACTAAGGCAGGTGCTTTGTCAGGACCATTGAGAGACAGATTTGGAATTGTTCATAGATTGCAATTCTATAATTTTGACGAGTTGGCGCAAGTAATCAAACGTACTGCAGGAATTTTGGATATAAAAATTACAGACGAAGGTGCGTATGCGATTGCGAAATGCTCAAGAGGAACTCCACGTATTGCAAACCGCTTGGTTAAAAGAGTTTCAGACTTCGCAATTGTAAAATATGACGGTGAAATTACTGAAGAAGTTGCAAAAAATTCGTTGAAGGCGCTAAAAATTGATGAATACGGTTTGGATTCAACAGATAGAGCCTTGTTGACAATGATTATTGAAAAATATGACGGCGGTCCTGTTGGTATTAATACGCTTGCAGCCGCTTTGGGTGAAGATATCAGAACCTTGGAAGATGTTTGTGAGCCATATTTGTTGCAAATTGGCTTGTTGCAACGTACTCCGCAAGGTAGAAAAATTTCACCTCAAGGATATAGACATTTAGGAATTAAGCAAAACTCTGCTCAGCAAAGTCTTTTCGGAGATTAGAAAAATGAAAAAATTTATTATATTTGTTTTTATAATGTTTTTGAGCTTGCCTGTATTCGCTCAAAACGATGAAAAAGTTATGAAATCTGAACTTGGACGAGTTCAAAATGTTCAATATGAAGATGTTGAACAAAATTATTCTGATAAAAGTCAGGTTAAACAGCTTGTTACGGTTAAACTTTTGACAGGCGAATTTAAAGGACAAGAGTTCAAAACAACCAATATGATTACAAATAACCCTTATTACGATATCTTTTTGCATAAGGGCGATAAGGTAATTCTTCACTCTGAAATGGAAGACGACGGCGAAACCGTAAACTACGATATCGCGGATATTCATAGAATTAACTTCGTTTATGTCTTAACGGCAATATTTGTTGGTATGTTGCTGATTGTAGGTAAACGAAAGGGCTTTAATAGCTTGCTTTCAATCGTCATTACTGTTGCTTTAATTCTGTTTGTAATGGCTCCAATGGTTAGAAGTGGATTTAATCCGATTATCTCTGCACTTATCATAAGTTTGTTATCTACCTTGCTTACAATGTACACAGTTGGCGGATTTAACCACAAAAGTACATCAGCAAGCGTTGGAGTTATTGGCAGTTTGATATTTGCATCTTTCTTGTCAATTATGGCAATAAAATTTGCAAGACTTACAGGCTTTTGTTGCGAAGAAACAATGTATTTGTACTCCGCAGACCCTAATTTAGACTTTAAAGGCATACTTACAGCCTCTGTAATCTTGGCAACGCTAGGCGCTGTTATGGATACCGGCATGTCTATTGCAAGTAGTATTAATGAGTTTTATACAATTAACCCTAAAATGACAACAAAGGATTTGTTTTTATCTGGCATGAATGTGGGGAAAGATATTATCGGTACAATGGCGAATACATTGATTTTAGTGTATTTGGGTTCGTCTTTGCCGTTAGTTTTGTTGTCTCAAAATATCGACTTGCAAAAATTCTTTAACCTAAATCAGGTAGTTACTGAAATTTGCTCTGCAATGATTGGTAGTATTGCACTTGTTGCCTGCGTACCGATTACAGCGATTGTATCTGCTCACTTGGTTAGGGTTAACAAAAACAAAATTGATGATATAATGATAGAAAACGACTCAGATATTGACGAAAATGAAGAAAATTAAGAGGTTATAAACTATGATTGAAATGCGCGTTATGGGTATTGCACTTGATACAAGAACAGGTTCTCCTATCGTTGTTTTGAACGATAAAGACAACAGAAAAGCCCTTCCTATCTGGATTGGTTCAGCTGAAGCTAGTGCGATTATTAGAAAAATCGAAAACCTTTCTGTTGCAAGACCAATGACTCACGACTTAATCATCGGTATAATTAAACAAACAGGCTATGAACTTGAAAAAGTTGAAATCGACGACGTTGAAAAAGATACATACTTTGCAACTTTGGTACTTACAAAAGAAGGCGAAGAACCACTTGAAATTGATTGCCGTCCGTCAGATGCAATCGCAGTTGCAATCAGAGTAGACGCTCCAATTTACGTAGCAGCAAATGTACTTTCAGAAGGCGCTGTTTCAACAGACCCAGCGAAGGACGAGGAAGAAGCACAAGAGTTTAAATCGTTTGTTCAAAGCATTAAACCGTCAGACTTCGAAAAACTTCTAAAAGGTCACGAAGAATCAGACCAATAGGGTTTATAGTTTAATAAAAAGTTTACCAAAAGGCGCGAGCGGTACGCTCGCGCCTTTATTTATTGCTTATAATACAAACAAAACTTTCCGTCATCACTCTTCAAAACATAATGTTATGTCACCCTGAACTTGTTTGACAAAGTGAACAGGCGAAAATTGAGCCTTGTGAGCCTGTCCCCCGTGTGGCAAAATCTTATAAATTTTCCAATAACAAACAAAATATAATGTCATTCTTGTATATGTCAAGTAATTCGATGACAAAATTACCCAT
>CALAFU010000179.1 GCA_937891325.1 uncultured Candidatus Melainabacteria bacterium
TGCTGAATAACAACGTTAAACTTATTTTCTACAAACCTAACGCTTCAGCATGACATTATGGTTGTGTATTCAGTTTTTATGTCACCCTGAATTTATTTCAGGGTCTCATAAACAAGAGATTCTGAAACAAGTTCAGAATGACATTATATACCTATTTTTCTCTATTATTCACAACTTGTTCAAATTGGTTAAAGACATCTGCTCCAACAAGTTCTTCTAGCGCGGCGCGTTTAGAAAAGTAGTCATTTCTCGCTTTCATTTGCATATCAAGTGAGTCTCTGTAATATGCATCAGCAATAATTATAAGTTCACGTTTACCGTTTTGTGCTAGTTTATAGTTGTTATGGCGCTCATTAACCATTTTTGTGGTTCTTTTCAAAACTTGTCGTGCTGTCATATAGTCATAATATTTATTTACGATGTTTTGTTGCAAGTCATCAATTTTACGAACCAAAATAATCATATCGGCATCATTTACCTTTGAATATTTGTAGTTCATCGCCTTTGTGTCTTGCCCCATAATACTAAGCATAGAGCCTGTAAAGAACGAACCTGTCGCCAAAAGTGGGTTGCCAGAGCCAGCACCTACAAGAGTTGATATACTTGCGATCGTTGATAATACTTTTTTCACAGACTTGTCATTAGGTTTATCCGCATCAGGATTTGACAACTTGTAGATTGCAAATTTAATTGTATCGCTTTTTGTTGCAGCGCCTTGCCATAGCATAGAAAGGTCGCCCATCATTTCTGCATTGTCAATTTCTAGTTCTTTAGAGATTTCTCTTGAAATCTTTTTAATGCTCAAGTCAGCATAAGTTAAGCCTTCTAAATTTGTTTGTTTATCTGCATTTTTAACATTTTTAGTGTTAATTGCATCTTTAACTTTGTATTCAATTTCTAAATCGTCAGTTGTTCCAACTCTGTATGCGTGAGGTTTAGAGTCCTTTAAATCCTCAAGCGTAGTTTCAGCCATTACAGGAAGTGAAATGATTAACAAGGCAAAGATTAAAACAAGTTTTTTCATTATTTTAATCCTCCTTTATAAATAGTTGAATTTACGTTAAATTGGTACATATTCAAGTTATCTACGGCTTTTTTACCCGCCAAACGTTGTAATTCTAAGTGATATTTTTTTGCAGCTTGTTCGGTTTGATATTCTTGCAAAACCATATTGTCATACATTGTTGACGATACTGTAATATCTAGAATGTCGCCTTTATCAAGTGCTTGAGTATAGTTTTTGTTATACAAAAGTAATCTTGCACGAGTTTCTTTTAAAAGTGACAATGAATTTTTGTAGTTGTAATATGCATCAATAATTTTGTCTTGCAAGTTTTCCACAAGCCCTGCAAGTTCAATTAATTCAGTATCTGTAAGCGGAACTTCTTGTGGTATATTTTTTCTATTCAACAAGTTTTGAGCTAATTTACCTGCTGCAAACGCTGCTGTTTGTGTGTAATAGTTTGCTCCAGCAAATGAAGGTGCAAATGAAGCGCCACTAACGATTGCTGAAAGAGTTTTTGACATCAATGACGAATGAATTCTGCGTTGGCTTTCAGGAGTCGCAAGTTTTTTCAGTGCAAATGCGATAACCTGATTGTTTTCAACAGTGCCTTTCCAAAGGTTTTCAATGTCCTCCATATCCTTCTTTTTTTGAAGTTCAATCAAATCTTCAATCAGTTGTTTATCATTGACAAGCAAAGAACCTTTTAATTTTTTTACAGGTTCTTTTATTGTAACTTTTTGTTTTTCAACTTTGCCCAAATTAACAGCTTCTGCTGAAAAAGCCGGCAAGCAAAACAACATTAATACACATATCACCAACATTCTTTTCATATCAAATTTATAACACATACATAATGATAAATCCAATGGTCTATATAAAAATACATCTTTTGGTTGTTACTAGCATGCAAAAAAATCTATACAATAGAGACACACAGAAGGGAATGAATTAGTGGGAATTACTATTGACAACAATATAGAAAAAGATAATGTGGCTGAAATTACAGTTACAACAATGAATGAAGACGAAGCATATAAATTATGTGTCAAAGCTGATGCTTTAAGACTTGCTAATATGTTTCAAGAATCTATTCCGAAATATTTACGCTCTATTTTTAATAAGCGTGATAATGCTGATGCATATTATGGTTTGGCATTGTCTTACAAAGCC
>CALAFU010000180.1 GCA_937891325.1 uncultured Candidatus Melainabacteria bacterium
TATAACATAATTTTTTGCAACGAGTTCTTTCTTCAAATAAAGTTTTGTCATCGCTTGGGCTATGCCACAAACCATTTAACATTTTTTCTTTTTCGTTCATATTAAAACCTTTTATTTTTTATTTCTGATATCTTCAAAAAACTTTACAGGTTTACAAGGATTACCTATTGCAACACAGTTGTCTGGAATGTCTTTTGTTACAACGCTTCCAGCGCCAATTATGCTGTTTTTACCAATAGTCACACCGGCAAGAATTATTACACCTCCACCAATCCAAGCACCGTCTTTAATTTCTACGGGATCTGCGCAGGTGTTAAAATAAACCGTGGCATTTTCTTCTCTGTCAAAAATGTATCTATCTTCAGGTAAAATAGGGTGATAAGCCGTATAAATTTGAACGTTAGGTGCAAGCAAGACAGTTGAACCAATTATAATTTTTTCATTATCAATGAAAGTAGAGTTAGGACCTACGATTACATCATCTCCAATAAAAATATTTTTACCGGTATCACAATAAAAATTAGTTCCAACGGTTGCATTTTTGCCAATAGAACCAAAAAGTTTTTCAAGAATTTCTCGTTTTCTTGTTGTTGCTTCGTATGGTAAAGAGTTGTATTCTTTTGTTAATCTTTCTGACAAAGTGTGAAATTTAATATGAGTTTGTGTGTCAGTTTTTATGTAGTTATATTTTTTCATTATGTAAGGGACTCCAAATATTAATAAAACCCTCAACAACAAACGCTGTTAAGGGTTTAAAATTGGGCAGGGGTGGATTCGAACCACCGTAGACTCGCGTCGACAGATTTACAGTCTGTTGCCTTTAGCCACTCGGCCACCGACCCATGTCTAAATTGCCTTTGACGAGATTTGAACTCGTGGCCTCTCCCTTACCAAGGGAGTGCGCTACCCCTGCGCCACAAAGGCTCGAGGGGTTATCAACAAACAAGCCGGCAATAGGAATCGAACCTACAACCTACGGTTTACAAAACCGTTGCTCTACCGTTGAGCTATGCCGGCGTGTCATGTGTTGACTTCTCTATTGTAAACGGTAAAAAAAATTATGTCAAGCAATTTTTTTGACTTTTTAAAAAATATCATTATACATGAAGTAAAATCCACTAAACAGATGAGATTTAATCAATTTACTCTACTTTACTTGAATTTATCCGATTAAAAGAATAAGAGAATTATAGCGAGGCGGTAATTATGAGATTAAATAGCGGCGTACAATTTAATGACAATGGTTTAAAAACAGCAATTAAAGCTATGCAAGTTCAAACAGCATTAATGGCAAATGCTTCTGACAACGTAAATGGCTTTGATAAAGTTGGTTATCAACGTAAAGAAGCTGTTGTTTCTTCATTTACTGAATATCTTGGTGTTGAC
>CALAFU010000181.1 GCA_937891325.1 uncultured Candidatus Melainabacteria bacterium
CTTTGCAGGTGAAAGAGAAGTTATTAGAGTTAGCTTCGGTCAATTCATTATTCAATAATGAGGTAAAATGGTAGATTACAACAAAAATCAAAATGATTTCTATTCCAGCGATATGTACGAAGGCGATATCGCTGATTCTGCCGTATTTAACGAAGATGATTCCGGTGATTACAAAAAAGGTTATAAACTTTATAACTTCCGCCGTCCAGACAAATTCTCTAAAGACCACTTAAGAGCGTTACAAGATTTGCACAGAGAATTTTCTCGTCAAATTTCGTTGATTTTGACAGCTTATCTTCGTATGCGTATTGAGATTGAAGTTGTTTCAACCGACCAATTAACTTACGATGAATTTATTCGTTCAATGCCGTCTCCAATGACAATTGGTATCTTTGAACTTAACCCACTTCCAGGACAAATCCTTTTGGGTGTAAGTTTTGAAGTTTTATCTTGTATTGTAGACCGTATGTTAGGCGGTTTAGGTTTAAGCGAATACAAACAACGTGAATTAACTGATATTGAAGAAGCGTTGTCTAAAAAAGTTATTGAAAGAATTGTAAAAGCGTTGGAAGGCGCTTGGAGTAACATCGTTCCTGTACAAGGTAACGTTGTAGGCTTGGATAACAATTACCAAATGGTTCAAGTTGCATCAACAGGTGAAATCGTAGCTTTGATTACATTTGAAGTCCAAATAGCGGGCAAATACTTTGGCTTGATTAGTTTGTGCTTCCCTTACCCTGTATTAGAAACAGTTTTAGGCAACTTATCAACTCAACACATTTTCCAAACAAAAGGTATTATTGCAACTACTGAAGAACGTCAAAAAATGATTGACAAATTGAACACTTCAAAAGTTGATTTAAGCGTATTATTTGGCTCTACAGATATTTCTTTAGAGGAATTCTTAGACCTAAAAGAAGGTGACATCATTAAACTTGATGCAAAAACAACAGACGACTTGATTGTTAAAGTTAATGGCGAAAAGAAATATTTTGCTCGTCCAGGAACTTTGAAGGACAAAGTTTGTGTTAAGATTACAGAAGTTTATGACCACCAAAAAGATTTGTTAAAACACTACTATGAAAAAGGTAAACTATAAGGAAAGGGATTTTCATAATGCTTGAAAATGACGATTTTGATAATTTTAAACCAGATATGCCACAAGATGACGACAACATGTCTCTTGGCGATGATTTAGATGCAAACTTAGATGACATTAGTTCTCAAGACAATGGCTTAAATCTTAATGACAGCGTTGAAAATCTTGGTGAAGTTAATAATGTTGATGGAAACGATGACTTTGTTGATTCCTTCACACCTTCAAATAATATTAATGAAGGCAATGATATGTTCGGTATGGACGATTCACCATTAGTTGGCGAAGGTTACGGCGAACCAAAGAAAAATGATACAGTAACAGTTCAACCTGTTAAGTTTGCATCATTTGACGATGCTCCAAATGCATCTGGTGAAGCATCTAAAAACTTGGATAACTTGCTAGATATCAAACTACAACTAACAGTAGAATTAGGTCGTGCAACACTTCCTGTAAAAAAAGTTTTGGAGTTAACTCGTGGATCAATAATTGAACTTGAAAAAATTGCGGGTGAACCTGTTGAACTTTACGCAAACGGAAAATTGATTGCGCATGGTGAAGTTGTAGTAATTGAAGATAACTTCGGCTTACGTATTACAAGCATGACAGAGCCAGAAAACAGATTAAACGGACTTCAATAAAAATACTTGAAATTCAAATTTGTTTGTGGCAGAATGAATTTACAGCCGTCAGGTTGACAATTAAATATTTCGAAAGAATGGCAAGATAGCTCACTCGGTGAGACTTGACGAAACGAAGTCAGATACACCAGCTGAGCAGAATGCCGAAACATATTTCTTAAAGAAAATGGCAAGATAGCTCAGCTGGTGAGAGCGCTCGGCTCATACCCGGGAGGTCCTCGGTTCGATCCCGAGTCTTGCTATTTTTTATGTCCGCATTTTGCTATTGCGGACATAATTTATGTAATAAAAATTCGGAAAATACGAATTGTAAACAAATGTAAATTTGAATTTTAAAATGGCTGAAACTTAGCTATAATCGCTATATGATATGATATGATATGATATAAGGTGCACTGTCATTGCGTTTGGCAATTTTATGTAATAATTATTTTTATTTCTATTGTAGTTATTATGTAAAAAAAGGAGTATTTTATGCCAGGACCAAATAACAATGTCGGTAAAATAAATATTGGTGGTGTATCTTTTAATAAAAAAGATGTTGAATCTTCTGAAAAAATTAATAAAAACGGAAAACAAATAAACTCAGTTTGGCTAAAAGGTGGCACAAATATTCAATTTCCTAACCAAGCGGCTGGAAATGAGGCTATTGTTGATACAAAATTAGATAAACATGGCAAAATTTATGGTATAACGTTAACTGATAAAAAAGAAGTTTATACTTATGGCGAAAAAGATGGACGTACTACAATATGGTATTATGTTGATGGTGGTAGAGTTCCATATAATAAGTCTCATTCGGTTATGAAAACTTCAGATGAAACTTTTGATGAAGTAAAAGCTGATTTTTATAGAATTAATGGGGCAAAAATTACAGGAACAGAAG
>CALAFU010000182.1 GCA_937891325.1 uncultured Candidatus Melainabacteria bacterium
ATACACGATTGATATAATTATCTAACAATTCCTTTGTTTTTTCAATGCCGTAATTGATATTCTTTACGTCTTTTGCAAAAATCATTGGTGCTGTGTAAATACCTTCCTCTATGTCGTTGTTTTTAGGCTTGTCGTCGTCAGTTGAGATTACGTTCAACAAATCATCGCGGATTTGAAACGAAATGCCAAATCTTTTTGCAAAATCTTTTGCTGAATTTGTGTCTAAGCCTGCAACCATTGCACTACTTACAATTGATGCCATAAATAATTCTGCGGTCTTGTGTTTGCAACGGTCTAGGTATTTGTCAAAGTCTGTAAGTTTGAATTTGTCGTAATATTGGTTGATTTCACCAATAGTCATTTTCTTTATTGCCAGGTTAAAAAGTTCTAGAATATCAAAAGATTTTACATTTAACAATTTTTTTATTGCCGTTGTCAAAAGAAAATCACCTGTTACAACGGCTAAACTGTTATCAAATTCTTCGTTTAGTGTCTTATGGTTGCGACGTTTTGAAGATTTGTCTATAACATCATCGTGAATAAGTGTAGCGTTATGAATTAACTCAACTGCAGATTGGATTTCAAGTTGAGCGGGTGTAATTTCAGCGCCATACATTTTTAGATATAAAATTGCAACAAGTGGGCGAATTCTTTTTGAAGGAGCTTTAATGATTTCTACAAGCGCCTTTTGAAGTTCGTCGTTGCCACAATAAAAATCAGTTAGGTTGTTTTCAACTTTGTAAAGCTCATCTGCAACAAGTTTTTTTATATCTTCGTATTTTTCTTTGAATGTCATTATTAATCTTCGTCCCATAGGCTTAAAACATCAGCAACCGTGATATGTTCGTCAATTTCATTCATGCAAGTAATATGGCTTATGTCAATAGCCTCTTTGAATACTTTTTCTAACAATTTATGGTTATAATTAAATAAAATTGAGCCATGTTGCAATACATAACCTTCTTTTCTGAATTGAGCTGAACCAATAAGTTTTTTGCCTTTGTAGCATAAATCTGCACTTGTTGTTACTTGCATACAGTAATTTATGTTCATATTGGTATGGCGTTTGTCTTGATATTCAAGTTCTATACCCAACTTTTTAAATTTATCAATGAAGATTTGTCCAATTTCTTTGTAAGTTCCAACAATACTATCGCCATGTTCAAAAGTGTAGAATGGTGCAATATAGCTATATGTAATTTCTTTATCGTGTAAAAGCGCTCTACCGCCTGTTAAACGCTTAACTACGTGGATATTTTGCTCTTTAAGTAAGTTTCTATCCAAAAAGTCTGATTTTTGGTTTCTACCAAGAGAAATACAAGCCGGACTCCAGCCGTAAAGCCTAAAAATAGGCTCTTTAGACTGCTTGCTAATAGCGTTGTCTAATAGCTCTCTGTCAATTTGCATATTGACTGCGCCTGTATTCACTTCAAATGGATAAAACTTCATATTCCTAGTATATAACAAAATCTCTATATGGTTCAATATATAAAGATATAATACAAATTAGGGCGCTTTGCACATTGTGCAAAGCGCCCTAACGATTTTATTTATTATTTTTCAAATGGTGGACGACCTTCTGGATGAGGTGGTCTGTGACCTTTAAAATTCTTTTCTCTTTCAGCTTTCATTTTTGCAAGTTCAGCTTTTTGTTCTTTTGTAAGCATAGCTTCAAATGATTTTCTGTTAGCCTCCATAATTTTATGTTCTTGGTTTTTTAGAGCCTTGATTTCTTTGTTTAATTTGATTAAATCAGGGTTTGTTTCTTCGTATTTTTTGATAATTTCAAATTTTGCTTCTTTTTTAGCACGAATTTGGTCTTTGATAGGTTTCAATTTAGCCATATCAGCTTTTCTGTTCTTTTCAATTTTTGCTTTTTGAGCTTCTGTCAAGTTTAAGCGTTTTTCAAATTCAGCTCTATGTCTGTCACCCTTGAATTCTCTAGGTGGTGGTGGCATCATTTGACCATTTTTTGCTGGTGCTTGAGCCTTTGTTGGTGTTGCAGTTGTGCCAGCGTAAGCTGTGCTTGTCATTGTTAATGCAATTATTGATGCTAAAATTAGAGTTTTCTTCATAAAATAATCCTTTCTTTAAAGCATATCTTCTAACAAGATTGCGAGTTCCTTCTTTGCGTTGAATAGTCTTGATTTTACCGTTCCTATTGGACAATTAAGTTCTTTTGCGATGTATTCATAACTTAGCCCATCTATTTCGTACATCATAACGACTTCTTTTAATTTTGGCTTTAATGAATTAATCGCTTTGACTATTCTTTTTTGTCTTTGTTTTTGAACGAATACGGATTCCGGATTGTCCTTATCATTCATCGTATTGTATTCTTGAATTTCATCTGAAATTGTATTGTCTTGTAATTTTTTTGCAGAGGATTTCAAATAATCTTTTGAAAAATTCTTTGCAACAGTTCCAAGCCAGCCTGTTAGCTTGCCTTGTTCGTTGTACTTATCTGACTTTTGCCAAACTTTGATGTAGACTTCTTGTTCAAGGTCTTCATTTTCTTCTTTGGTAATTAGCTTGATAACTTTTTTTATATTATTTTGATGTGTTTGTATAATTTCTTTTATATCCATTAATTTACCGTTATAAGTCCATAACTGTCTACGGGGATACCGTACTCATTAACGCTAGAGGTTGTTGTGTCGTAACTTGAAGTGTTATAGGCAGTTGTTGGCATTACATATTGAGCAAAGTGTCCTAATAATACGCCAACAAAAAGTCCTAATCCAAGTACGCAAGCAACCTTCATTCGGCTGAAAGAGTCTTTGCGTTTTTGAATATAGTATGGTTTTACTTCTTGAAGCAAGCTAGAAACTTTCTCCATTTTTTCTTGCTCTGCTTGACAATCAGGGCAATTTTTAATGTGTTCTTCTAGTTCTTTTTTGTTTCCAAAAGTAAATAGACTTTCGTATTTTGTACATTTTTCTTTCATAATATTTTTCCTTTACATTAATATAACGATTGTGAACAAAAAATGTTCATTTTTATCATAAATTTATTAAAAAATATTAAGATGTAATAAAATCAAGCATTTTAGCCCGTATGTTCATGATACTATTATAACAATAGTAGATGAATTAGAGGTGAATATGGAAAAAAGAGATGCTTGGAACTCGAGATTTACGTTTATTATGGCTGCAGTTGCATCAGCTGTAGGTTTAGGTAATCTTTGGCGCTTCCCTGGAATTGTATATCAAAACGGTGGAGGTGCTTTTTTAATTCCTTATTTTGTAGCTCTTGTGACAGCTGGGATTCCTCTTTTAGCAATGGAAATTTCTATTGGTAAAAAATTCCAATTAGGTGCACCAATGGCTTTGAAAAAAATGAATCCAAAGTTTGAATGGATTGGGTGGCTTGGTGTTGGAACAGCCTCTTGTATTACATCTTACTATTCAGTTGTATTAGCGTGGGTTGTTTATTACGTGTATTTGGCGTTTAAATCACCTTGGATGTACAAAAATGCAACAGATATTTTCTTAAAAGACACTTTACACGTATCAAGCGGAATGTTTGATATTGTTGGTATAAATTGGATTATGTTTACAGCCTTGATTGTAGGTTGGTTCGTAATTTGGCTATGTATCAGAAAGGGTGTAGATTCAGTTTCAAAAGTTTTAAATTACGTAGTAACTGTACCATTATTCCTTTTAATCGTTATGATAGGCAGAGCTATTACACTTCCAGGTGCTATGCAAGGTTTATATTATTACTTAGTTCCAGATTGGTCAAAACTTTTAGACCCAAGTGTTTGGGCTGCAGCTTATGGACAAGTATTTTTCTCTTTGAGTATTTTGTTCTCAATTATGGTTGCTTACGGTAGTTATTTAAAAAAAGATGCTCCTGTAACTTCAGACAGCGTAATTATTGCGTTGGCAGATGCGTTAGTTAGCTTTTTAGCTGGTTTAGCAAGTTTTGGTACATTAGGTTACTTGTCACACGTAACAAATACTCCAATTTCAGAAATGAGTTATTCAGGCGTAATGTTTGCATTTGTTACTTATCCTACTGCAATTGCTGCAATGCCAGGGGGTAAATTGGCAGTAATTCTGTTCTCATTAATATTCTTTGTAATATTATTCTTATTGGCTTTAGGTTCAGTATTTTCAATCGTTCTTGCCGTTGCAACTTCATTTAAAGACAAATTTGGAACTTCAAAAGCTAAGACAACTTTATTCTTCTCAATTGTAGGATGTATGATTGCAATGCTTTACGTTACAGATGCAGGCTTGTATTGGGTTGACGTAGTTGATCACTTTATGAATGATTTCAACTTGATTATGATTGGTCTAATTGAAACAGTTGCTCTAGGTTGGTTCTACGGTGCTGACAAGGTTTTAGAAATTGTTAATGAAGGGTGTAATTTTAAATATGGAAAATCGTGGATTTTCTGCATAAAATTCCTTTGTCCAATCGTATTTGCAATAATTACAGTAAGTTATTTGTACGTAAATATTAAAACACCTTATGGTGGTTATCCGCTTTCAAACTTGATGATTGCAGGTTGGGGCTTTATTGCCGTAACCTTTATATTTAGTGCTTTAATGACTTATTTCAAGGATTTTAAAGCGCCTGAAGCTATTGAAGATAAAGAACAATAAATTTAATATTTACACAGGATAAAAACTGATTAAAAAATTGCTAACATGGGAATATCTTTAGTATGGAGGATATTCCCATGAGTTTTGACGTAAATCCTTTAAATGAGTACACCCCACCAAGCATTAAAACCAACAAAACCTCAGATGGTGGCGCTGGTAGTTTGGGCTATTTCCAACAAGAAGAAAAGCGAAAAGAACAGGAAGAAGAACTTGAAAAAAGCATCTTCAAAGAATCAAAAGATACTTATTCTTTTTCAATAAAAGACGCTGAAGATTCTTATTATGGAGACCTTCCACTATCATTAAAAATAATTAATGCCATAAAAAGTTTTGTTAATAAACTACTTAACAAGTAGGTCGAACAATTCCCAATTGAAATGTTTGCTATTAACGAATTCTAATAAGGCTCTATGGTCTAGTTGTTTCATTCTTGAGAT
>CALAFU010000183.1 GCA_937891325.1 uncultured Candidatus Melainabacteria bacterium
TTCTCTATAGCATTGTGCAATATTAGAACTTGGGTTGATATAGCTTGCTGGAAGTCCTTTATTGATAGAAGACATAATTGTAAAATAATTGTTTGGAATTTTCCAATAAATCTTTTTATTTAGCGCCTTTTCAACGTCTTCCACTGTAACTTCATCGTTTTCCATATATCTGTTAATTACAATTTTTGTTTTATCTTTATCGTAACCAAGTCTTTCAAAGATATCTAAGCAACGTTGACAATTTCTGATAGCAGGTAAATTTACGATAGTTACAAGCATAATGAAATCAGTACTATCAAGTACAGTAATTGATTTGCCATCAAAAGTATTACTTGTGTCAACGATTACATACGAAAATTTTTCGCGTAGAGCATCAAACAATTTGGTAATTTGTTCAGGTGTAATATCTTTAGCCTGTTCCATATAAGGTGGGTCTGCCAAGATATACAAATTAGTATCTTTATAGCGTTCAAGAGTACTTTCTAAGAAACTTTCATCAGTTCCATCAAGGTTTTTAACAACATAAGAGATATCAAAAGACGGTTTTATATCCATAAATGTAGCCACATCGCCCAATTGGAAATTCATATCGACAAGAGCTACTTTTTCTTTTGTGATATTTGCAATTTCAAGGGCTAGGTTTGTTGAAATAGATGTTTTACCGATTCCGCCTTTGTTTGAAAAAATCGTTATAACCTTGCAGTTCGTAGTTTTTTCTCTACCATAAGTTTGGTCGTTTAATTTATTGATTGTGGTATTAAAATCCTCTTTAATTATTGGTTTTGGCAAAAATTCTCTTGCACCAGCTCTCATAGCTTTAATAATTGAGTCTGTGTCGTAGCTCAAAGCTGTAACAACAAACTTAACTTGTTGTTTTTGTGTTGTTATTTTTTCAATTAGTTTAAGTGTTTCGGGCTGATTTTTAGTAATATCAACGATAACCAAGTTTGGCACTTCTTTTATAATGTGTTCATAGGCGTTTTCCATTGAATTGAAAACGTCTGCTATTTCAACGCAATCCAATTCACTTGCGTAGTTTTGAATTAGTTCTCTTGAATTTTCGTCTGAGTCAATAATAAAAGTTTTTAGCTTGTGCATGATTATCCCCTTTGTAACCAATATAGCACAAACAAAAGTACGCCTCAAATCTAACATTTGAAAGCGTACTTAATGTTATAACAGTATTAAATTTTTATTTCTTTACAGTTAACAAGATTGCAGCAAGTTTTTTGCCACCTCTAGGTAAACCGATTTCTTTAATCTCACTAATTTTCTTTGGAGGTTCTGACGGTTGTTGATAATTAATCAAAAAGTGCATAAATTCATCACTAAACATTTTTTCTCCTTTTGGATATCTCCAAAGTTTCCACTACACGTTACTCTTATATAAAAACATTTTGCAAATAAAAATTGCCTTTTTTCTAAAAAACTTTTATTTTCTTTTATAATATGCTATAATTAAATGCAACAGAGGTGTATTTTATGGCTAAATTTGATATGGAACTTGATGATAACTTTATATCAAAGTTATTTGAACTTACAGATGCTTGTCCACCGTCAGGTGATGACTTAAATCTTCAATCTTTAAAGAAACAGCTATACGATTTAGGTGTTATTTTGAAGAAACAATCAGAAGAAATTGAAGAGTTAAAAACTAAACTTAAAAAATCACGTAGACATGTTTCTTTGAGTGATGATTCAAGTAGTGATAAGAAAAAGACTTCATCTTACACTCCGACAGCATCTCAAAAAGCTCCCGAAGAAGAAATGTTTGAAAAATTTAAAATGGCACCTCAAGCAGAGTCTACTGTACAAAAGCCACAAGGAACAAGTGATATACCTATTCCCATAAGTTATTCAATGCCATCAATTATGTTCATTGAGCCATCTGTTATAAACCACGTTGATAAAGAGGTTTATGACGATGACGGCAAACTTGCAAAAGGTCGTGTACTTATCATTGATGACTTAGGTGTTGTAACTTACCAATTGAGTGTGTTGTTTAAACATGCCGGTTATTTACCTGTAACATCTAAAGAAATTTATGAAGCAGTGGATAAATTCAAACGTAATTCTTATGACTACGTTATTATGGACTTATTTATTCCAACAGAACGTGAAGGTTTTATCTTGCTTGAAGAATTGAAGAAAATTGCATCTTCAAGAAATGATTCTACTGTAATTGGCGTTATGTCTGCATCTTCAAGAAAAGAACATAAACAAATCTGCCAAAAACACGGTGCAGCGTTCTATGTTGAGAAAGTTGATGATTGGCAACGTGAATTGTTCAAATTGATTATGCAATATTCGATGTAGAACATTTATAGTACTTTTTCCAAGTGTCTACATTTTGACTTGCATTTTGTGTCAATTCAAAGAGTTTGCTATTGGTTGGACGTTCTGGACGTCTTAGCAGTTTCATACCAGCTTCTTTTGGCGTGCGATTTGCCTTGTATTGGTTACATTCCTTACAACAAGCAACAATATTTTCCCACATATCCGGACCTAATCTAGATTTTGGAAATACGTGGTCTAGTGTAAGTTCCTTGCTAGAAAGTTGTTTGCCACAATATTGGCAAGTATAGTTGTCTCTTTTAAATATATTTTCACGTGAAAATGGCAACTCCTGTTCCGGAATTGCCATTTCATATTTCAAACGTATAACTTTAGGTATAAAAGTATTATCAATTTTAATATAGTTATCCAATGTTTGAATTTTGTCCAAACATTCAACAGCTTTACCTTTTAATAATAGTACTAGAGCGCGTCTCCAAGTTGTTATGTGGAGAGGTTCTTCATTTGAATTTAGCAAAAGAACTTGTTCCATAGTGGGGCACTCATAATTATCTGTTACAATAGTAATATTCCACTTTTATAGCTTGTTAAAACAGTAAAAAACGGAGATTGTAAACATTTTGTTACAATCTCCGCCAACTATCCTTTAATCAACTAAGATTAATTAGTCTTTTTTCATATCTTTTACGCTTAAAGCGATTCTGTGTTCTTGTGGAGTGAATTTTTTGATTAAAACTTCAACTTCGTCGCCAACTTTGTATAAGTTGAATGGGTTTGGATTTTCGCCTAACATTTCAGCGATTGGAAGTAATGCTTCAACTCCAGGGAAGATGTTAATGAAAGCGCCGAATGTAGCAACTTTATTAACAGTACCTTTTACGATTTGACCTTCTTCGAATTTACCTTCGATTTGTTGCCAAGGGTTTTCAGTCATACGTTTTAGAGATAAGCTGATTCTCTTTAATTCTTGGTCAATCTTGATGATTTTAACTTCGATTGAATCACCTAAAGCTAAAACATCTGAAGGGTGTTTAATTCTTTGCCAAGAAATTTCAGAAATTGGTAATAAACCGTCGATACCGTTGATGTCAACGAAAGCACCGAAGTCTGTAATTCTTACAACGTTACCTTTAACAACCATATCTTCTTCTAATTTAGAAATTACGTCATCAACAACTTGGTTACGTTGTTCTGCAACTGCTAATCTTTGAGATAAGATTAATTTGTTTTTCTTAGGATCAGCTTCTAATACTTTAACTTCAATTTTTGTATCAACTAAGCCTTCGAATGGTGTACCTGTTCTTAATTGGCTAGATGGAATGAAGCCTTTTAAGTCTGCAACGTCAACTAAAACGCCACCTTTAACGATAGATACAACTTTTGCAAGGATTGTATCACCAACGTTTTTAGCGTCATTTAATTGTGCCCATGCTTGAGCGTATGCGATACGTTTCAATGATAATTGCATTGCTTCATCATCGTTTTCTTCTTTTAATACGTAGAATTCTCTAACGTCGCCGATTTGTAATTTATCAGCATTTTCGTCTTGGTTGCCGATTTCTTTGTCTGGTAAAAAGGCTTCTGTTTTAGCACCTTTTACGCTAACTAAGTATCCGCCGTTTTCTCTTTTAATTACAGTACCTTCAACGATATCAGCTACTGTGTAAGTTTTAGATAAAGTTTCGTCTAATAATTTTTCGAAATCATCCATTTGTGCATTTGTCATTCCTGACCTCCTTCTATTTTTTTATATACTTTATCAATTATATTCTGTGGAGTTGAGGCTCCTGCTGTAATAGCTATATTATTTGATTTTTCGATTAAATCTTTATAATTATCCAATTCATCATCTTTTTCGATGTGGATTGTATTTGTTATGCCTGTTAAAATTTCTGCTAAATGAGTTGTATTAGCACTTTTTTTAGAACCTACAACGATTACTAAATCGTTCTTTTGTGCAAGTTCTTTAGCTTCTGTTTGACGCATTTTCGTACTTTGACAAATTGTATTAACAAGGTGCATTTCCTTTGAAATAGTAATCAAGTATGAAACTATATTTTGTAATGTTTCCATTCTTTGAGTTGTTTGGACTACTACGCCAACCTTTTTGTGAGCTTTTATTTGGTCTTCTACTTGTTTTAATTGTTCAATATCACTTGCAACAAAGATTTTATCTGTATATTGCTCTGCATTTGCTTTGATTGCAATGACTTCAGGGTGGTCAGCTTTACCAACTATAACTACAAAGTCGCCTTCTTTTGCTAATTGAATAGCTTGTTGCTGAACTTTTTTTACATCTAGGCAAGTTAAATCAACAAGCTCTAGACCACTGTCTTGAATTTCTTTGATAACTGCAGGTGAAGCACCATGACTTCTAATAACGCAAATTCCACTTTCAGCCTCTGAAAGGTCATGAATTGTTTTTATACCTAATTTTTCAAGCTCACTAATTACTTGCGAATTGTGAATTAACTCGCCAAGTACATAAACATTCTTATTTGGGTTTTCTTCTTTTAGCTTTTTAACTGTTTCAACGGCTCTCTTTACACCGTAACAAAAACCTGCATATTTAGCTAAAGTTATATTTTTTGACAAATAAATTGTCCTACTTTCATTAGACTAGAGAACCGAAACTCTCAGTAATTCTATTAAAACATAAAATTGGAAAATTTCAAGCAAAAAAAGAACCCCATTTCTGAGGTTCTTTTTATCAATTTATTTTAATTAAGCAACTTTTGCATCTGCTTTTTGAGTTTCAACTT
>CALAFU010000184.1 GCA_937891325.1 uncultured Candidatus Melainabacteria bacterium
TTCCTAGAGTGTATTCCGCAAAAACGTTTTGTTGAGCCAATAGAAGTTGCAAATTTAGTCAAATATTTAATCTCGGACGAAGCCAAAGGCTTAACCGGTCAGGCAATCAACCTTTGTGCTGGATTGAGTGTTGGGATATAAAATTTTTACTTTAAGACGATAAGGCTATAAGACGATAAGTCCAATTATAATTAAAATGACATTTTAATCATAGTACGACTTAACGACTTAATCCTTATTGACTTATAGCTAAAAAAGCGCCTCTGAATTTATTTCAGAGGCGCTTTTTTATTTCTCTTTTACTTTATATCTGGGAATAATTGTAATTCGCCGTCGTCTGTTCTCCAACGTATGTAACCTGTTTTAGCGTTTTTATTTACGTCTAAAACTGTTACTAAAGCCCAATTACCTTTAATTGCGGTAAGTTTTATCTTTGAAACTTGTGCTGTAATTGAGTCTACAACTTGAGACTCTTCTGTTGTTCCGCTATGTAATTCTTTCGCGATATCTTTTTTGTCATCAAAAATGAATAGACCGTATTTTCTACCATAAGTTCCGTAGAAATTACGCCACATCATAAAACGAAGTTCTTCAGCTTGAATCCAGCCTGTTAGGTGTCTTTCCTTGTTGTAAACAACATTAATCCAATCCTCTGTAAAGTCTACAACTTGTATAAAACCTAACTCTTTTTTAGGAATAAATACGCTGAAAAATGAGTAATCAGTTCCGCTTGTGGCTTTGAATTTTTCATAATCCCAATTAGCTTCATACACAACTTTTGATTTTGTATCTGCTTTTTCGTAAATAACAACATGTTTAGGCACTTGATACATACCGATTGCATTATGTTGAATAGATGCCGAAGAAACCGGCATTGTATCTGCATTTGCTGGCAAAATTAGCCCAAAAATCATAAAAATAAATGTTATAATTAATTTTTTCATAATGACCTTTCTAAATAATTAGTTTGCTCTATTATGTAAGAGATTCTGAAACAAGTTCAGAATGACATAATGTTTGGTGCTTAACTTTCCGTCACCCTGAATTTATTTCAGGGTCTCTTAAAAAGGCGCAACGGAATAAAATTCCGTTGCGCCTTAGTTATATTATTCTCTGAAAGAAATTTCGCTGTATGCTTTTTGTAATCCTGTTTTAACAGCTGACATTTGTTTTTCAATAACGTCTTCTGTCAAAGTAGCGTTAGCATCTTGCATTTTAATTCTGAAAGCAACGCTCTTGAAGCCTTCTTTAATGTGTTCGCCTTGGTAAACGTCAAAGATTTCAGAACCCTTGAACAAGTTGCCTTGTGCTGATTTTTTGATAACTTTTTGGATATCTGCAAAAGTAACGTCTTCTGGAATTACGAAAGCCATATCTCTTTGTACTTCTGGGTGTTGTGGTAATGGTTTGAATTTAGCCACTGTTTCGTGCATACAAGATAAGATTTCGTCTAAGTTTACTTCAAAGATATATGCATCTTGATTCAATTTCATTTTGTCTTTTAATAATGGGTGAATTTGACCGAAGAAACCGATGTCTTTAGGTTGTTTGCCTAACATAACAAGTTTTGCAGTCTTGTATGGGTGCATAAAGTTTACATCTTCGCAAGCGTTAATTTGAATTCTGTTTTCTAGTCCTAGTTCTGACAACAATTTTTCAAATACGCCTTTTAATGTGTAGAAATCAGTTTTTTGAACGTGTTGCCATTTAGAATTTTCAATGTCGCCTGAAATAATACCTGCAAGAGTTTTAATTTCAGAAACGCCTGCATTTTCGTGAGTTGTTTCTTGGTCTTTTAAGTAAATTCTACCGATTTCGTAAGCCCAATAGTTCTTTTGACCGTTGTCATAGTTATTTTTGAAACAGCTTAAAATGTTTGCTGACATACATTGACGAAGCATTGAATAATCTTCACTTGCTGCGTTTGCAACTTTAACAGCTTTTGAATCGTCGTAAGTCATCATAAATTGATCTAATAATGATTTACCGATTAAAGAAGTTGTTGCTATTTCGTTCAAACCGCAAGAACGCATAATGTCGTGAATTTTTGCAGTTGTTTTTTCTTCCAAAGTAATTGTTGGAGTACCGTTCTTTTCTGGAAGTGTTGGAGCTACTTTGTCGTAGCCGTAAATTCTTGCAATTTCTTCGATTAAGTCAATTTCTCTGTAAACATCGTCAACTCTGAATGAAGGAACTTCAACTTTTGCAGCAATTTCATTTTTGCCTAAAATTGTAAATCCTAATTTTTCAAGAATTGTCAATGCTTTTTCAGCAGGAATTTCATTGGCTTTATATGGCAATAAAATCTTGAAACCT
>CALAFU010000185.1 GCA_937891325.1 uncultured Candidatus Melainabacteria bacterium
GGTTGTTCAGTTCATGGTTATCACAAAGGGTGCTGAACGTATCGCCGAAGTATCTGCCAGATTCGCTTTAGATGCGATGCCCGGTAAACAAATGACAATCGACGCTGACTTTAACGCGGGGTTGATTTCTCCGGAAGAAGCAGTTAAAAAACGTGAAGACTTACAACGTGAATCAAGTTTGTTCGGTTCTATGGACGGTTCTATGAAGTTCGTAAAAGGGGATACAATCGCAGGCTTGATTATTACAATCATCAACATCGTTGGTGGTTTATGTGTAGGTTGTTTGATGAACCAAATGGCTCCTGCAGATGCCGTTTCAAAATATACAATCTTAACTATCGGTGATGGTTTGTCATCACAATTGCCATCTCTATTGATGTCAATTGCAGCCGGTATTTTTATGACACGTGCTTCAGGTGCAAACTCTTTAGGTTCTGATTTGGTAGTTCAAATTACAAGCAAACCAAACCCTCTATTCTTGGCAGCAGGTTTCTTGATTTTGATTGCTTTGTCTAGCCCTGTAACAGGTTTACCTTGGTTGCCATTCATATTATTCGCAGGCGGTTTGATTGTTGCAGGCTTGTCAGTACTTGTTAATGCTGATGTTCAATCTCAATTAGGTCAATTGGAAAGCGTACGTCAAAACATGCAAGACCTTGTAAACCCTAACAGAATGTATGAAAGATTAGGTGTTGACGTATTGAGTTTGCAAGTTGGTGCAGGCTTGCTTGTAATCGCTGACCCAGACCAAGAAGGTCAATTGCTTGCTAAAATTGCTGCATTAAGACAACGTGTAACCGATGAATTGGGTTATATCTTGCCAAATATCAGAATTATGGACTCATCAGCCTTAGAGGCTAATGAATATTTGATTGCAATTCGTGGTAATACAGTTGCAACAGGTTTTGTATACCCAGGAAAATACATGGTAATTGCAGACCAATGGGATTCTGTAAGAACAGAAGTTCCTGATGATGCGATTGTTGGTGTTGACCCAACTTACCAAACTCAAGCATATTGGGTTTCTGAAGAAGATGCAAAATCTACAAAAGCTATTACCGCAGTTGATGCAACCGACGTTGTAATTACTCACTTGCAAGAAATCACAAGAAAACACGTTGATGATATTATGACAAAAACTGACGTGTTAAAATTAATGGAATTGGTTCGTTCTCAAGACCCTACTCTTGTAAACGACTTAGTTCCAACAATTATTTCAACAAGTGACTTAAGAAAAATCTTTGTAAACTTGATTAGAGAAAAAGTTTCAATCAAGGATATTATCTTCATATTTGAACGTCTGTGCGACTATGCGAGATTTTCAAAAGAGCCGGATATTTTGTCTGAACGTTTGAGAGCTGCGTTAGGTCGTCAAATCTGTTTGGGCAATGTTCAAGAGGATAAAGTTCTTTATGCATTGACACTTTCTCCTGAATGGGAAAAAGTTCTTGACGATAGCTGTCAAAGAACCGAACTTGGTACAATGTTCTTGTTGAATCCAATGCAGGTACAAGAATTAATTGAAACAACGGCTGCAACCTTGATGAACGCTCACCAAAATATCGGTAAACAACCTGTTATCTTGTGTTCTCCAAGAATCAGATTACCGCTATTCCAATTGTTAGAACGTCATATTCCAACAATCGTTGTAATTTCTTATTCTGAATTGATTACAGATATTAAGGTAGAAGCTGTTGATACAATCGGTGAAAGCTATATGCAACAAGAACAACAAATGTAGTTGAAGAATTATGATTAAAAAGTTTTTATTATTTTTAATTAAAATATATCAAAGTATTTCTAAATACACTCCGCCTGTTTGCAGGTTTACTCCAACTTGTTCAGAATATATGCGCCAAGCGATAGTAAAATATGGAGTAGTAAAAGGTGTTTGGTTGGGTGTTAAAAGAATTTGTAAATGTCACCCCTTTCACCCTGGTGGCTATGACCCGTTGCCGTAATTAAAACTATAAGCTCTTAAGACTATAAGACTATAGGTCATTTATTATAAAAATGTCATTTTAATTATAGTTTGACTTAATGCCTTAACCCTTATTGTCTTATAGACTTTTAAAACTATCTTGCCCAATAAATCCTAGATATGTTATACTAGAGCTATTATGAAAGAGATATTTAACAAAATTGCGTTAATCGCTGAAAAAATCAAAAACTTTATTTGTGCAGAACGCACAATGACTGTAATTTTTTATACTTTATTATTTTTATGTAGTGCAGCAGTCGCACTAAAATCAAAGAATTACGATTTTGATATGTGGGCAAGATTAATTGCTGGTATGGCAATTGTTCAAACAGGTCACGTCGCAAAATTCGACTTTTATTCATATACACCAACCCACGCATGGTATGACCATGAATGGGGCTCAAGTGTCGTATTTTATTTGGTTAATAGTACCTTTGGACATTTAGGACTGTTATTCTTGCAAATTTTGCTAGTATTTTTTACAATGTTTTTTCTTGTTAAAACGGTTCAAGTTCGCTGTGCAGACAAATATAATTATAAAAACTTACTAATATATTTTATTATATTAAATTCATTTATGGTTACTTATTCTTCAATGATAAGATGCCATTCATTTACATTTATGTTCTTTGCGTTTGAATTATTTATTTTAGAATTAATTCGCAAAAACGGAAACTATAAATTATTGTATATCTTTCCACCTTTGTTCTTGGTTTGGGGTAATATGCACGGTGGCGTATGCTCAGGTTTAGGACTTTTGGCTCTTTATGCTATCGGTGAAGCTCTAAATAAAAAACAGTTTAAATATTATATCTTTACTGCGTTGGCTTGCTTTGCAATGCTATTTATAAACCCTTATGGATATAAATACGTAATCTTTTTGATTAAAGCTGCCACAATGCCACGTCCTGATATTGTTGAATGGTGGTGGATTTTCCATAAATATAACTATAAAATATTTATGGTGTTCAAATTATCGGCTTTATTCTACTTGTTGTTAGAGCTAACAAAGGTAAGAAAAAATCCTACAAGTTTTGCAACAATTGATAAAACTAAATTTATTGTAATGTTGGTAACTTTGTATTTGGCTGTTTCTCACGTAAAAATGATGCCATTCTTTGCGCTAACTGCAACAGCTTACTGCTATGAAGACATTTACTTTATGTTTAGAAACTTCCATTTTCCAAAATGGTGTATGCCGGCATTATACTTAGCTCTGTTCGGCTATTCAGTAGGAATGTTGTCATTGCATGATTATAAATTAATGGTAAACTTCAAAACATACCCTGTAATGGAGGTTGAATTTATTCGTGCAAACCATATTAGCGGAAAACTTTTGACAAACTTCGGTATTGGAAGTTTCGCTGCATACAAACTTTATCCGCAAAATAGAGTTTATATGGACGGACGTTATGAAGAAGTTTATAATGAAGACTTGATGCGCGATTTAGGCTCTGTTTATTCCGTTGATGAAAACTTTTCTAACCTGTTTAGAAAAAATATGCCAGAAATTATTATTCTAGAAAAAGGTTATCCTTTGTTTGATATTCTGCAACAAAAAGGTTCAGGTTGGAACTTGGCATTCAAAGGTATAAATTATGGTGTATTTGTTTGTGATGCTAAATATAAACCAAATTTTGAACCGCCAAGTGCAGATTTAAAGGACTACTATAAAAATACAATCTTAAATACAATGATTACCTTTAAAGGTGAAAATAAAATCGATATTGAGGCTGTAAATAGAGGCGAATACACAACTATTGTGCCGACAGAACTTTTAGAATGGCACACACCAAAGTTTATTCAAAAACTTAAAAACTTCAAAAATAAAGGCAAAGAGGCTAAAAAATAATGCAAAATGATGCTTATAAATATACTTGTATTTTCGGTGGTGGCGCAATTAGAGGTGTTGCCTACGTAGGTGCACTAAAGGCACTAGATGAGTTAGGAGTAGAAATTCAAACCCTAGCGGGCTCTTCTGTTGGCTCGATTATAGCCTCTCTTTTAGCAGTCGGCTATACAACAAATGAAATTTACGAAATAATTATAGGCGTTAATTTTGACCTATTTAGAGATATTCATTTTGGCTTTGGAAAGACTTTTGCGCTTTCAAAGGGCGAAGTTTTCTTAGAATGGCTAAGAGAAGTTATTGAAAAGAAATTTTATGGCGAAAATTACAAAAAAGGCGAAAATCCGACCGTAAAATTTAAAGATTTGGACAAAGATTTAGTAATTATCACAACTGATTTGACAAACTTTAAATGTAAGGAGTTTTCAAAACAAGAAACTCCAGATTTTGAAGTTGCAACAGCGATTAGAATTTCTTCAAGTATGCCAGGGTTGATGTCGCCAATTAAATACGAAGACTTAGAACTTGTAGACGGTGATTTGCAAAAAAGTTGGCCCTTGTGGAAGTTGTCTGAAAACTTGTACCCTAAAAAGGAAAGAGTTTTAGAATTCCGCTTGGAAGGCGATTACGATAGAAACGGCAAAAACGCGATTGACTATATTAATACAGTTTATAGTTGCGTAACCTCTATTGCAACAAAATCTGTGGTTGAAGAATACGGTCATAAGGATAGTTTTGATTATGTTACGATTAATACGGGCGACATCGTAATTGTAGATTTTAATTTGTCAAAGGATAAACGCGAAGAATTGATTGATGCTGGTTATAAGCAAACTCTTGAGTATTTTAAACAAGAATTACCTGTCAAAAAAGAAAAATTACTGACAGATTATAAAAATATTTATACTTTGATTAAAAATTTAACACACGAGCTCGGTGTGGGAAATGTTCAAGGCGCAAAAATATCTTTGGGCGAAATTTATATGGAGCTTTGTGAAGCAAAGGATAATATTGATAAAAAATATTATAAAAAATTGCAAGGCGCGAGATTTAGATTGATGAACGAGTTGAAACCTTCGTTGATATTGAAAAGATATAATAAAGATAGCGTAAAGTCAGTGAGAGAGGACTTTAAGCAGATTGAAGATGCAATAAAAAACAGAATTGACGAACTTAAAAAATCGAGCGAAGAACTTAAAAAATAGTATAATTGTTTATCTAAATATTTACATATTAAAAAAGTTTACAAAAATTTACAAAATTCTGTAAGATATAATAATAAATTGATTTTAGCATGTTCGGTTTATTGTTGTAACTGTGGTATTTTTATATAAACAATCAGTTTTTAAGTTTAAAAAATCTACTCAAACCCTTATAAAAACCGCTTGCAATGAAAAATTTAGCAAATATGATAAAGTAACACATTAGTTGAAAAAGGAATTACTATGTCAAAAGACGTAATCGAATTAGAAGGAACAATTTTAGAATCAATGCCAAACGCAATGTTTCGCGTAGAGTTGGAGAACGGACACGAAATATTGGCACATATTTCAGGTAAAATTAGAAAGAATTTCATCAGAATCTTACCTGGAGATAAAGTAAAGGTTGAAATGACTCCTTATGACTTATCAAGAGGCAGAATTACATTCAGATTAAAATAACACATGAATATAGAAAGGTAGAACAATGAAAGTTAGAAGTTCAGTAAAGAAAATTTGTGACAAATGCAAATGTATTAAAAGAAAAGGTAGAATCGCAATTATTTGTGAAAACCCAAAACATAAACAAAGACAAGGTTAATCTTCGCTAGGGTGGAGCGAGTTTACGAGCGAAACCCGTAACTCTGCGACGCTCAGATTGAGCGACATGAGCGCAAAGCTCCGTAGCGAAAACTATGAGCAAACGGGGCGAATGATTAGATTTTGAGTAGCCCAAACAAAGGGCGAACAAACGGAACGAGTTTCCAATCAAAACAAAAAGTAAAACACATTAAATAAAGGAAAAACAAATGGCAAGACTATCAGGGGTAGATTTACCTCGTAACAAAAGAATGATTATCGCATTGACTTACATCTACGGTATCGGACCAGCTAGAAGTAAAGCAATCTTAGAAAAAACAGGTATCTCAGAAGACTTAAGAACTGACGATTTAACAGATGCAGACATTAAAGTTTTAAGAGAAGAATTAAGCCACTACGAAATTGAAGGTGACTTGAGACGTTCAGTATCAATGCACATTAAACGTTTACAAGAAATCAACTCATTTAGAGGAATGCGTCACAAACGTTCATTACCTTGCAGAGGTCAAAGAACAAAAACAAACGCAAGAACTCGTAGAGGTAAAAA
>CALAFU010000186.1 GCA_937891325.1 uncultured Candidatus Melainabacteria bacterium
ATTGCCAAAATTGGCACAGCCAAAAACAAATATACGAAGGTATTAAACATAACCTTGTAGAATAAAGCTGAATGTAATAACATTTTGTAGTTTTTAAGTCCAATATAAGCAGGTGAATAAATGTCGTGAGTATAATCAAGAAAACTCAAATATATCGTTTGAAAAAACGGTATAAAGAAAAATACAAGCAACACGATTCCTGCTGGTAACAAAAATAAGTATGGAGCGTATTTTTTATAATATTGAAACATACATAAATTATATGCTGATACCCCATGCTAAAGCAATAAAGTTAATAAATATAACAAAAGGCGCGAAACTTTTTCAAAGTTTCGCGCCTTTTGAATCTTATTAATTGCTAGAATTATTTATTCCAGCCTCTTTTTTGTTTTAATTCAGCTAATTTAGCTTGTTGATCTTCTTTAGACATTGTTGTTGATGTTGTGTCAACATCAACATTGCTAGATGTTGAAGAAGATGATGAAGTTGTATCAACTGAAGAACCACCATCAGTAGCACCTGTTGGCATAAATCCTGATGCAATTGTAGCACCTTGATTAGCTACGGTATTTACAAAGCCTGCAGTTTCAGTGCCCATACCGATAGAATTTCTAACACTGTCAATATTTAATGATGAAGTTGCACCACCAACTAAGTTTGTAGTAAAGCCAGCCCAATTACCGTCTTTAGCCGCCAAACCTGCTTGAGCAGCGTTTGAAGCAACATTTGTCGCAGTGCTAACTGTTTTTAAAACTTTTGAAGTTTTACCTGCAGCATCAGCTACTTTTTTAGCCGTTTCTTTTGCGATTTTGCCAGCATCTGCAGCTTTTTGCGCAGCTTCAGCACCTTTTTCGATAACTCCATTTGCAGCATCAACGCCTGAAGCAACAGCACTAGCTAAAGATGTACCAAATGTTGCCCAATCACCTTGAGCAGCTGCTACACCTGCTTTACCAACATTTGCGGCAGCAGATAAGCCTTCACCTGTTGTTTTAATTACTTGACCTGCAGCTTTTGTTGCTTCACCTGTAGTTTTTGTTACAACACCTGTAACTTTAGTAGTTTGACCACCAACTTCAACAGTAGTACCTGTTACTTCTAGAGATTTACCTGTAGCTTGTAATGTACCACCACTAGCTTGCAAGCCTGTACCTGCACCTGTTAAAGCTGCACCTGCTGGAGCTGTAAATACGCCAGCTGTAAGTGGAGCACCTGTTGCTTGTAATGTAGCACCTGTTGTTTGCAATGTTGTACCTGTCAAGTCAACAGATTTACCTGTTACTTTAACGCTTTTGCCTAACATTTGAACAGTTTCACCTGTTTGTTCAGTTGTTACGCCAATAACTCTAGTTGTTTCACCAAAAGTAGCCATGCCGTCACCTGTCATTTGAGTAACAGAACCAACTTGTGATGCGTAATCGAATGACGTATTCAAAGTAGTTAAGTTTTCATTAGCCGCTTCTGATTCAGCTTCACCTGTTTCTTGAGCTGCTGTTGTTGCATCAACTGTGGCTTGAATAGTTTCTTGATCTGCAGCCACTTTTGCAGCTAATTCATCAATTTTTCCAGAAATAGATTCAGTTTGGCTCTTATATTTATCAGCTACTGCTGCAAATGAGTTACCGCCACCTTGAGTAGAATTATCATTTGATACAGCACTTGAGCCAGCACCAGCTTGACCGGCATTATTGCTACCCGCCATGATTGCACCACCTGCAGCTCTTGATTGAGCTCTAGCTGGAGATGCAGCTGGTTGGTCATTTTCACCAGCTAAACTTAAGCTAAATGCACTTGCTTTGCCTGCACCTGTGCCGTCAAATGTTGCAGGAGTATCAGCACCAGCAGCAGTTTCTTCAGCAACGGCTGCGTTAATTGCATCCAATTCGGCACTAAATGCTTCAATATCGGTATTTGCTGTATCAATTTCTTCAGTTTTTGATTCAACTAATTCATTATTAGTTTCTGCCATATCATCAAGTTCTGCAGTTCTTGCTTGAACATCTTCACGACCAGCTTCTAAATCCTCTGCTTGAACAGTTGTATCTTCAATAGTTGGTGCTTCGCCAGATTCAGCTTCGCCATTTGCTTGTAATTCTTCTGCCATACTTGCCATTTCTTCAGCTGACATATTGTCATCCATACCAGCAGAATAATCTACTTGAGCATCATCTTCAGTTGCTTCACCTTCACGATTTTCATCTAAACCTTTTGTATCTTGAGTAGAGGCTTTGTCAATATTCTTTTCGCCCACTCTCATTTCGCCTTGAGTTGACTTATCAATTTGACATTTTTTCTTACCAAATAAACTTGTTCTAACTGTAGCCTTTTTAATTAATGCATCTGTATCATAATTTTGGAAATGTGTCATAAGCCTACTCCTTATATTTTTGTCCTTACACACATGGTATTTATCGGTAGAATTAAGTTAAAACTTTAATAAACTTAAGTTTTTTGTAACAAATGTTTACAATCAGATAACATATCCATGCGTGTTTGTATATTATATATAACGTTTCTAATTGATGAAAATTGCTATTGTAATACATTTTTTTACATATTTATTACAATTATATTCTTGTGATATAATTAACGTATTACGAAGTATGAGGAATTTAAATGTCTATTTTACTTGAACAAAAACAAGCCTTGATTGCTGGTGACGGTCAATTACCTGTAAAAATGGCAGAAAATGCAACTAAAAATGGTTTAGAAGTTATTTGCATTTCACTTTCAAATGATAATGTTAAAGATTTAAAAAAAGTTTGCTCTAAGGTTTATTCTGTAGGCGCTGGCGAACTTTTAAAAATAAAAAAGATTTTACAAAATGAACAAATTAAACAACTTACATTCTTAGGTAAGGTTCACAAAGGTTTAATTTTACGTCGTCCTAAATTCGATTCTATGGCTTTAGAATTGATTAAAAAAGTAAAAAGACTTAATGACGACCAAGTTATGTTGACTGTGGTTGAAGAACTTAACAAAATTGGTGTTACAGTTTTAGACCAAACAATTTTTATCAAAAATTTAATGATTCCGGCAGGCGTTTTAGGCAAATTAAAACCAACAGAAGACCAAATTGCAGATGTTCAATATGGTTATTGGTTAGCTAAAGAAATGGGCAAAATCGATGTTGGTCAATCTGTTGTAATCAAAGACAAAATGGTTATGGCGGTTGAAGGAAATTAAGGGACCGACAGAAGTATTTTGGGGGGGGGGAAAAATGCTAAAAAAGGCGGTTGCGTAATTAAAGTTGCAAAACCAACTCAAGATAAACGTTTCGACATTCCTGCCGTTGGTTTAAAAACATTGCAAACAATGAAAAAATATAAATTATCTTTATTAGCTGTTGAAGCAAACGAAACAATTATTGTTGAACAAGAAAAAGTTGTTGAATTTGCAGATAAAAACAACATCGTAATAATGGCTGTTTAATTATGAAAAAAATATTTATTATTACAGGCGAATATTCAGGTGACATGCACGCATCTAACGTTGCTCGTCATCTTTTAGAGATGAATTCAGATATTCAAATTGAGGCTATCGGTGGAGAAAGCCTTAAAGCTATGGGCATAAAACTTTTTGCAGACCACTCAAAAATGAGCGCAATGGGGTTGTCACCAAAGATTTTATTTGACCACATAAAATTAGGCAAAGACCTTGTAAACTACTTAACCAAAGAATACAAGCCCGACCTAGTTTTATTAATAGATTACGGCGCATTCAATTTAAAAATGGCTCGTTTCTTAAAAAAAGCAGGAATTAGAATTAATTATTACATTCCGCCTCAAGTTTGGGCTAGTCGTAAATACAGAATTAAAGCTATAAAAAAATATGTTGATGAAGTGTTCTGTATTTTTCCATTTGAAAAGGAAATGTATGAGTCTTATGGAATAAAAACAACTTATTGCGGTCACCCGCTTATAAGCCAACTTCCTCAACCTGCAAACAGAGATGAATTTTTTGCTAAATATGGTTTAGACCCTAATAAAAAATTAGTTTCAGTATTTTCAGGTTCTAGAAAATTTGAGCTTAAAAACTTAATGGAAACCTTCATCAAATCAGCAAAAATATTAAAGAAAATGCACCATGATATTCAAATTGTATTTTCTCAAGCACCAAGCATAAAAGATGAAGTTTTCAAAAAATATTACAAGGATTGTGATTTCAAGGTTATTCAAGGTGACAATCAAGCATTATTAAGCTGTTCTGATGCTTTAATTTTAGCCTCAGGAACTGTTGCACTTGAAGCATCACTTTACAATACTCCAATGATTATCTCTTACAAAGGACCTATCCTATTTTGGTTCATTTACTTGCTTGTAAGATGTATCAACAGAGTTTGTTTACCAAATATCATTATGGACAAGGACATTGTTCCTGAAATCCTAGAGCTTCAAGCAAAACCTGATTTTATTGCTTACAACATTGAAAAATTACTTTACGATGAAGATGCGAGAAACAAGCAAATTGAAGGCTTAAAATCAGTTAGAGAAAAACTTTCAGACAAAAATTCTTCTTACGAAGTTGCGAAAGAAATTCATCGAGAACTTTTTGAGGAATAAACATGCAACCACCTCAAAATGCCTATATTCACATACCGTTTTGTAATTCAAAATGCTTTTACTGTGCATTTATATCAACAGTTAATACAAAGCTAGAATTAGGTTATCTTATCGCGTTATTAAAAGAAATTGATACAAATTATCAAGGCAACTCCCTTAAAACGCTTTATTTCGGTGGTGGAACACCTTCTATTATGCCATTAGAGCATGTCAAAAAGATTTTTAACAAATTTAATCTAGAAGATAATGCAGAAATTACATTTGAGCTTAATCCCGAAAATGCAACTTCTGAGTATTTCAAAGGCTTAAAAGAAATAGGCGGAAACCGTTTAAGTATTGGAATTCAAACCTTTAATGACGAAATTCTAAAACAAATTGGCAGACGTCACACATCAGAACAAGCTAAACTTGCTGTAAACTTAGCTCAAGAGGCTGGTTTTGATAATATTTCATTAGATTTTATTTATGGTTTACCAAACCAAACCTTAGAAGACTTTGCAAACGATTTAGAAATCGCAAAAAGTCTAAATGTTCAGCACTTTTCACTTTACGGTCTAAAGATTGAAGAAAATTCCGTTTTCGGTAAAAAATTACCAAGTAACTTGCCTGATGATGATTTACAGGCAGATATGTACTTAAAAGCAATAGAGGTTTTGCAAGACTTCAATCATTATGAGATTAGCAATTTTGCCAATGAAGGTTTTGAATCAAAACACAACCTAAATTATTGGAACAACAATCAATATTACGGTTTTGGCTGTGGCGCACATGGTTACGAAAACGGCATGCGCTACGCAAACTGTTTTGATATTCATAAATACATGGAAAATCCACTTACAAAAGATTTGGGACACTTTGAAACAGAAAAAGAAAAACTTGAAGAAGAAATTTTCTTAGGTTTTAGACGGACATGCGGAATTAATGTCAAAGAAATAAATTCAAAATTCAACATTGATTTTGAAGAAAAATATAAAAACACATTAAAAAAATATCTTGAAACAGGACATTTAAAACGCACAAATGACGGTTATGCACTTACAAACGAAGGATTTCTTATAAGTACAGTTATTCTAGCAGAATTTATATAACAAAAAAGGTGGCATCAAAACCACCTTTTTATATTTTTAAAATTTTATATTATTTTCCCGTAATCTTACCAACAGCCTTGTCAATCACAACTTCGCTTGTAGCTCTTGCAAATGCATCAACTGTCATATTTACAAAAGTT
Source organism: uncultured Candidatus Melainabacteria bacterium (assembly GCA_937891325.1). Classification (GTDB taxonomy): domain Bacteria; phylum Cyanobacteriota; class Vampirovibrionia; order Gastranaerophilales; family Gastranaerophilaceae; genus UBA6984. The sequence goes on from CALAFU010000186.1 coordinate 5,791, forward strand.
TTAACGCCATTACCGATTGCCTTAACTGTTGATTTTACAACGCCTTCATTTTTTTCTTCATCATTTCTATAAGATGAATCAAATCTATCTTCTGCTAAATAGTCACTTCTTCTAGTATAATCTTGAGCTTCTGCTCTTGCGCCTCTAAAGCCCACATTGTTCATACGTGGTGCAAAACCAACTTGTTGTTCAGGAACAATCCTTGTCATTTAAAAACCTCCAAAAATATTAATAATAAAATAACCAATTATATAAAGTATTTTTGAAGCAAAAAATTGCCTTTTTAATAAAATTAACTATTACAAAGTTAACAAAAGGCGGGCGGTGATAAAATCCCCGCCCGCCTTAATTATTGAATTAATTAGTATTTAAAATCAAATTTT
>CALAFU010000187.1 GCA_937891325.1 uncultured Candidatus Melainabacteria bacterium
TGTATTTAACTCTGAAGCCTTTAAAGAATTTATAAATTCAATTGAATATCAAGAAAATAAAAATGACGTTATTTTAAAATATGAAATTGGGCTTACAAAAACACTTGAAAAGGCAGGTTTCAAGTCTGATTTTGCAATAAAAGATTTTTACAAAAAAAATAATCCAACAATTTTTAAATGGCGTAAACTGTACGAAACAACAGATTTTCCATTTGTGAAGTGTTCTGTTTTAAGGCTTCAAAACTATTTACATACAACAATTGAAGGCTGGAAGGAATTGTTTACGCAAGAACAAATTGCAATGATTGAAAAAAATTTGAAATATACTTCTCGCGTAAAGCCGATAAGACATAGAGCACCGAGATTTTTAAAAGAATTTGTTATGAATATAATTCCAAAAGGAACATCTAAACGTGCGGCCATTGCACGAAAACTGCTAGTTTGGTGTCCTTTATTTATAGATTAATCATCAAACAGAGGTGATTCTTTAGGTTTTATGCCAATAAATTTTTTAATAGTTCTAATGGCAACTACATAATAAAATTTAAAACGTTTTGTAATGGTTAAAATAACTGTTTTTAAAAAGAAAGGTAGAAATTTAATTCCAAGTTTTTGAACTTTCCAAACATCTAAATATGCGGATAAATTAACACTTCTAAATTTTGTTTTCTTTCGTCTGAAAAGATAACTGTTTTTGTGTTGACGCCATTTTGTAAGTTTTTTATTTATGTAAAATGTATCATTTTTATATGATATATGAATAAATATCCACCAATCTAAAAGTGCATCAATAGGTGTGTCTAGAGGACAATCATCTAACGCTTCTTTTTTTATCATTACTGCGGAAAATGTTAGAAGAAAGTTTTCAATATTCAAGTCGTAAAAAATATTTTTAGGAAAATTTAGTTTAGAAATTCTTTTTCGATTTTTTTCTAAATTATTTTTTACAGCTAAAACAGCTTTTTCGTCGCCAAATTCTTCAACATCATTAAATATGATACCAATTTGCGAATTGTTTTTTATTGCATTAACTCTTTCTTCTAAAGTGTTTTCAACCCATAAATCATCACTTTCTAAAAACGCAATCCATTCGCCTTTTGCGTATTTCAAACCTGTTTTTACAGCTTGAGCAAGTCCTTTGTTCTTATCATGGCAAATTAATTTTATGCGTTTGTCTTCGCAGAATGATTTTATGACTTCAACAGAATTGTCACAAGATGCATCATCAACAATGATAAGCTCCCAATCTGTATAAGTTTGGGCTAATACAGACTTTATGGTTTCTGAAATATAATTTTCGTAGTTATAACTTGTTGTAATTATTGAAATCATTGTTTTATCTTTTCTTACTTTTTATTATATTACCATAAGTTTTACAACCATGTATATTTTTACCTGGCCAAGTTAGCTAATAATTTTGATGTGTACTTGACAATTAGCTTTGATTAAAATAGAATTAAGAAAAGGTTATGGCGACATGGCCAAGTGGTAAGGCAGAAGCCTGCAAAGCTTTTATCCCCCAGTTCGAATCTGGGTGTCGCCTTTTTTATTAAACAGCTCTCAATATATGAGGGCTGTTTTAATTTTTAAAATCCTTTAAAATCAATGATTGTAACTAATTTGAAAAGGCATGCTTTGTAATAGGTTGACAATTGATTTTGATATAATAGAATTAAGATACAGCTTAGTATTTATAATAAGTTAGTTTAGTAAAATAAGTAAAAAAAGGAGACCACTAAAATGGCACGCGAAAAGTACGAAAGAACCAAACCGCACGTTAACGTTGGTACTATTGGTCACGTAGACCACGGTAAAACAACTTTAACAGCAGCAATCACAGCTACATTAGCAGCAGCAGGTCAAGCTGAATTAAAGAAATTCGATGAAATCGATGCTGCTCCAGAAGAAAAAGCAAGAGGTATTACAATCTCTACTGCTCACGTAGAATACGAAACAGCAACAAGACACTATGCTCACGTTGACTGCCCAGGACACGCCGACTACGTTAAAAACATGATTACAGGTGCTGCTCAAATGGACGGTGCAATTCTTGTAGTTGCTGCAACAGATGGTGCAATGCCTCAAACTCGTGAACACATCCTACTTGCAAGACAAGTTGGTGTTCCAAACTTAGTAGTATTCTTAAATAAATGTGATATGGTTGACGATCCAGAATTATTAGAATTAGTAGAAATGGAAGTTAGAGAACTTCTTTCTTCTTACGAATTCGATGGTGACAACATTCCATTCATCCACGGTTCAGCTTTAAAAGCTTTAGAAGCTGTTCAAGCTAACCCTTCAATCAAGCGTGGTGAAGATAAATGGGTTGACAAAATTTGGGAATTAATGGATGCATTAGATACATACTTCCCAGAACCAGAACGTGACTTAGACAAACCATTCTTGATGCCGGTTGAAGACGTATTCTCTATCACAGGTCGTGGTACAGTAGCAACAGGTAGAGTAGAACGTGGTATTGTTAAAGTTGGTGATGAAGTTGAATTAGTTGGTTTAGGCGAAACTAAGAAAACAACTGTAACAGGTGTTGAAATGTTCAGAAAACAACTTGACCAAGGTCAAGCTGGTGATAATATCGGTGCTTTATTAAGAGGTGTTGATAAAACTGAAATTCAACGTGGTCAAGTATTGGCAAAACCTGGTACAATTCACCCACACACAAAATTCACAGCTAACGTTTACGTTTTAACTAAAGAAGAAGGCGGACGTCACACTCCATTCTTCCCAGGTTACAGACCTCAATTCTACATCAGAACAACTGACGTAACAGGTTCTATCCAATTCGACGGCGAAATGGTAATGCCTGGTGATAACGTTGTAATGAACGTTGAATTGATTGCTCCTGTAGCTATCGAAGAAGGTATGAGATTCGCTATCCGTGAAGGCGGCAGAACAGTTGGCGCTGGTGTTGTTGACAAAATTACTGAATAATAATTTTTAAACAATATAAACATACCAAAAAGAGTCTATCGAAAGATAGGCTCTTTTTTTTATTTATGTTATATGTTATAATTTTTACACGAATATCATGATAGGATTTTAGTTTATGGACGCAAAAGAAAAAGACGAGAAAATACTTTATTATTTGGCAAAAGTTGTTCAAGATTTAGCTTTAAAAAATTATCCAGAAATTGTTAAAACAATCAAAGAATTATTGGAAATTGATGAAAAGGCTGATTACTACGGTATTATTGGTCTTGCAGAATACAAACTGGGTGAATATGAAGAATCAATAGAGCATTTAAACAGAGCTATTGAGCTTTCACCAAGAGCAGATTATTACTGTAATTTAGGTATGGCAAAAGATGCAATTAAAGATAAAGAAGGTGCATTGTATGCTTACGAAAAAGCAGTTGAAATGAACCCTAAATCTGATTATTATTACAGTAACGTTGCCTCAATTAGATATGATTTGGGTCAATATGACGAAGCTATTGAAGATTACTCAAAGGCAATTGAATTAGGTCCAAAGGAGGATACTTATTACGGTATACGTGGTCTATCAAAAGTAAAAGCTGGTAGAGCAGATGAGGCTATTGAAGATTACAAAACTGCAATTCATATTAACAAAAATGAAATTGAATACTATTACAGATTAGCGAATATTTATTTAGAAAAGAAAGACTACGAAAATGCATCAGAATATTACGAAAAGGTTCTCGCTTTATGTAAAGAACAAGGTGGTGATGTATTTGATGCTGTTGGTGTTTCTTATCTTGTTAAGTGTTATTTAAGATATGCACGTGTTAAAGTTGCTCAAGGTGATTACCAAGCGGCACAAGAAATGTTAACTGTTTCAATCAATAAAGACCCAAAACTTGATGTTGATAATGCAGGAGACTAAGATATAACAAAAAGGTTGAACGATAAGTTCAACCTTTTTAATTTAAAACTATTAAATTTTTATTATGCAATACCGATTTGGCGCATTGGCATTGCTTTTTTACCCATTTGAGCTGCACTTGTTTGAACAGCACCATCTTTAATGCCCAAGCCAACGTAAGCCATATCATTTGAGAATGGATTACCACCGTCAGCACCTGCTCTTTTAACAGCAGATACAGGTTGGAATTGACCTATGCCTTTTACACCTTGAAGTTTTGTTGCAAATGGATTATTGTTTAATGCTGAAATATCCAATTTTAATATCCTTTCTTACATTTATATTAAAACATCGTTTTTTGAAAAATTGCCTAATGTTAACAAAATATTTACAATTTCTTTAAGATTTTTGTGTTGAATTGCCCCTATGTTTTTGATAGAATTAATTGGCTAAAAATAAACAATCAAAAGGGGATAAGAATATGACAAATCGTGTTTTATTATGTATTATGGACGGTTGGGGAATTGAAGTTGGTGCTGAAAAGTACGACGCAACTGTTCTTGCTGATGCAAAAAATGTTAAACATTTAGAAGCAACTGAAAAGTTTACAAAAATCCACGCTGACGGTCAATATGTAGGCTTGCCAGAAGGTCAAATGGGTAATAGTGAAGTTGGTCACTTGAATTTAGGTGCTGGCAGAGTTGTTCACCAAGATTTGTCAAAAATTAATTTAAGCATAAAAGACGGTAGCTTCTTTAAGAATGAAAAATTCTTACAAGCTATTGAACACGTTAAAAAGAATGATTCAGCATTACATTTATATGGTTTAGTTTCAACAGGTGGTGTTCACTCATCATTAGACCATTTATTAGCTTTAATCAAATTGGCTGCTGATAACGGCTTGAAAAAAGTTTATGTACACGCATTCTTAGATGGTCGTGATACACCTCCTGCAAGTGCTTGCACTTTCTTACAAATTGTTGAAGATGAATTGAAAAAATATAATCTTCCTCAAATCGCATCAGTTGTGGGTAGATATTGGATTATGGATAGAGATAATCGTTGGGAACGTGTTGAAAAAGGTTATAACTGCTTGCTTTTAGGTGAAGGTAATAAAGCTGAAAATGCTATTGCTGGTGTAAAAGCATCTTATGATAACAAAATTACTGATGAATTTGTAGAACCAATTGTTTGTGGTGGTGAAGAATCAAGAATTCACGATAATGATGCAATTATCTTCTTTAACTATCGCCCAGATAGAGCTAGAGAAATTTCTAAAGCAATTAACTTTGCTGATTTTGATGCTTTTGAAAGAAAAGTGGTAAGAAAAAATATTTGTTATGTAACTTTCACTCAATATGATGAAACTTTCACATTCCCTGTTGCATTTGAAAAAACAAAAATGGTGAACATTTTAGGCGACGTATTAGAAGCAAATGGTATTAACCAATTTAGAACAGCGGAAACTGAAAAATATGCTCACGTAACTTTCTTCTTTAATGGTGGTATTGAAGAACCAAATGCGCACGAAACTCGTAAGTTAGTTGCATCTCCAAAAGTTGCAACTTACGATATGCAACCAGAAATGAGCGCACCTGAAGTTTGCCAAAACGTATTAGATGCAATTGATGATAAAAAATACGGTTTTATTTTAGTAAACTTTGCAAACCCTGATATGGTTGGTCATACAGGAGTTTTGGAAGCAGCTGTTAAGGCTTGTAAAACTGTTGATGAATGTGTTGGTAAAATTGCACAAAAATGTAAAGAAAATGGTGTAATTATGGTACTTACTGCTGACCATGGTAATGCTGAAATGATGATGGACGAAAAAACAGGCAAACCTCATACAGCACACACAACAAATGAAGTTCCATTTGTAATTATTAATGCAGACAAAAACATTGAATTGAAAGAAGATGGTGCTTTATGTAATGTAGCGCCAACAATCTTGCAATTAATGGGTATTAAACAACCTGCTGAAATGGATTGTGAATCTTTAATCAAATAGTAAAGGGAAATTATGACGGAGAAGACTAAAGGTTTAGATATAGATTTATCATTTAAAAAGAATAATGTTGATGAATTATTCTTCAATTTGAGCGAAAACCCAAATGGTTTTAAAAATAAGGATTTTCGTTATACATTGAGTTTGATTTATCAAATTGTTGAAGATGAATTTGAAGGCGTGTTCTTGAGCCCTAACTCACCTGTTAGAAACACTGATTTTTATATGGTAAACAATAACGGAAAACAATCTTTCTTTGTTACTCCGACAAATAACTTCCAATACTATTTAAAATCAAAAGGCTCTTTATTCCGTTGCTCATCAAGCGTAATCGGCACAAAAGTTGGTTATGCCCTGCCAAAAGATTTAGTTTTAGATTATTTTGGCGGTTTTGGCGAAATTGTTGATTTTGATGATATTTCATACACATTCATATATTTGAACAAATTGACTCAATTTGTTTTGAAATTGATTGAAAAATTATACTTCATTCCGACAGTAAAACGTCGTGGTCAAATGTTCAGAATTGTTTATGAACCAATTATCGCAAATAAACAATTGGCAAGAATTATCAACCAATTTGAAGAAAATATTCCAAAAGATTTATTTATCCAAGGTGAAATGCCTAAAAATTTTGTAAGTGATTTTATTTATGATTACTTAAATTATGTTATTTACAAATTCTTAGGTATTAAAGCCTATAAATTTAAAGATATTAAATCTGGAACTTACCTTATCAAAGATTTAGAACAAAAATCATTGATGAAGGGTAACGATTATGCTGAAAACTTCGCTCAATGGTTTGACGAGTTGTATTTAGGCAAATACGACGTAATTCCATTCTTCAAGGTTAACAAAATTTCTGACGAAATGTTCCAATTGAAGGTTCATATCAAGAACAGAAAAACCGGTGAAGAAGCATTAATTGATGATTTATATACAAAAGATGAAGTTTTTGGTGTAAATTCATCTGATATTGCAAAAATTGTTGAAAAACAATTGAATTACGCAAATAGATATATGCCAGAACTTGAAACATTGTTTGAAGATGAAGATAAACTTGCTTTAGATTTAAATTTAGGTGAAGTTTACAAAATTATTACTCAAACTGCATACTACTTGCAAAAAGCTCAAATTGAGGTAATTTTACCAGATGAACTTGTAAATGTAATTGTTCCAAGAGCTTCAATCAACGCGAAGGTTAAAGCCTCTCGTTCAAGTGATTTGTTGGATATTTTCAACACAACTTCTTCAAGTGCAATTTCGTTAGACGATATTTTAGATTTCTCTTACGAAATTGCTTTAGGTAATGATAAATTATCTTTAGAAGAATTCCAAGAGTTGGTTAAAGACTCTCAAGGTCTTGTAAAATATAAAGATAAATATATTCTTATTGACCAAGATGAAAGCAAGAAAATCTTTGAAAAAATCGCAAAAGCTGACCATAGCAAAATGACAAGAATGAAATTAATTCACGCATCAATGTCAGGTCAATTGGAAGACTTTGATTTTGATTATGACGAAGCCTTTGCTAATATCTTGAAAGACTTTACAAGACCAGTCGAAGTTGACCCACCAAAAGGCTTAAAAGGTGAACTTAGACCATACCAACAAACAGGTCTTAAATGGTTATGGACAAATGTTTCAAAAGGATTTGGTTGCTGTATGGCCGATGACATGGGGTTAGGTAAAACAATCCAAGTTATCAGTTTGATTTTGAAACTTAAAGAAGATGACAAACTTAAAAAGCCTGTGCTTGTTGTATGTCCAACAACTTTGATGGGTAATTGGATGAAGGAATTGCAACTATTTGCACCCGATTTAAAAGCAACAACATATCATGGTTTAGATAGACAATTAAATACTAATGTTGATATTATTCTTACAACTTATGCAATTATGAGAATAGATATCGAAGAATTGAAAAAACAACAATGGGGTATGATTATTGTTGATGAAGCTCAAAATATCAAAAACCCTGATACAGCTCAAACATTAGCGGTTAAAATCTTGAAGTCAGACATCAAGATTGCAATGACAGGTACTCCTGTTGAAAATAGATTAACAGAATTGTGGAGTATTTTTGACTTTATCAATGCTGGATATCTAGGCTCGTTGAAGGAATTCCAAAAGAGTTATGCTATTCCAATTGAAAGATTTAAAGAAACTTCTCGTGCAACAAAATTGAAGATGTCAGTATCTCCATTTGTTCTAAGACGTTTAAAAACAGACAAACACGTTATCTCAGACTTACCTGAAAAAATGGTACTTAACGATTACTGCTACTTGTCTAAGAACCAAGCTGTTCTTTACGAAAAGACTTTGAACGAAATGATGGAAAAGATAAGCGGATTTACAGGTATCAACAGACGTGGAAATATCTTCAAACTTATTACTGCTCTAAAACAAATCTGCAACCACCCTTACCAATTCTTGAAATCAGGTGATATGAACAAAGAATCTTCAGGTAAGATGGAACAATGTATCCAATTGGTACAAAGTATTATAGATAATGACGAAAAGACATTAATCTTTACTCAATACAAGGAAATGGGTGATATTTTAACTCACGTAATTGAAGAAGAATGTAACACAACTCCATTATTCTTCCACGGTTCATTGAACGTTAACCAACGTGAAGAAATGATTAATAAATTCCAAACGGACCCTGATACAAAGGTTATGATATTGTCATTAAAAGCTGGTGGTACAGGTTTGAACTTGACTTCTGCAACAAATGTTATCCACTATGACTTGTGGTGGAATCCTGCGGTTGAAGATCAAGCTACAGACCGTACATACCGTATCGGTCAAGATAAAAATGTTATGGTACATAGACTTATCACTCTTGGTACTTTCGAAGAAAAAATTGACGAAATGCTTAAATCTAAGAAAGAACTTGCAGATATGGCTGTTTACGAAGGCGAAAAGATTATTACAGAACTTTCAGACGAAGAAATCTACGAAATCTTTACACTTTCTGCATAAGTTTAAAATATCGCAACAGGGGCGGTAAAAAAAAAAAGGGGGGGTTTTGCAAAGCAACCCCGCCTCTTTTTTTTAATATTTTTCTACAAATTCAATAGCTTGTTCTTTTGTTGTAATATCTCCGTTGAATTGAGCTTCTTTTAATGCATCAATTATTTCACCAAGTTCTTTAGACGGTTTTATGTTTTTAATTTTCATAATTTCTTCACCTGAAAGCAACTTTGGCAAAGGTTTTAGAGTATCTTTAACTTCAAGATAATATTTTAAAAGCGATTGAAGTCCTGTGATGTTGTTGCGTACAATTTCATCTGTAATTGCTTCACCACGAGCAGAAAGCCTGTCCGACATTGCTACAATGATGTTGTCAATTACGTTATCACCCATTCTGCGAATATATCGCATTTTTGTTTTATCTGAAAGTCCTTCTGTAACAATGATATTAGACGGGTAGATGTGATACCTAATCATTGCTTCTATGTATTCAATTTGTTTTTTAGAAAATTTTAAATTACGAAGAATTTGCTTGCACATATCTGCCCCAACAAGTTCGTGCTTGATGAAACGGTGTCTGCCTGTGTCTTCTTCAATTGTCCAACAAGAGAATTTACCAATATCGTGCATAAAACCTGCTAATTTTAAGTGCGCAAGTCGAGTAAATCCGCCAAAATCAACTTTATCTAAATGAGCTTTAACCTCTTTGTTTGCAATTTTATAAAAGTTTTGGATTTGTCTAACCGTTTCAATAGAGTGACCGATTAGAGGTAAATGGTGGTGTGAATTTGGCGGAACTTTTTTTACATCGTTGAAAATTGGTAAAATTTCGTACAAAAGACCTGATTTATCCAAGTTTTCAAGTGCTTTTACCGTGTAATCACCGCTAAAAAGTTTCATCAATTCGTAATTTATACGTTCTTTTGCTGGATTATTGATTAAAATTTTGTGTTTTTTGACTATTTCAATTAAATTATCATCTATGTCAAAGCCTGTAACAGCTTGAAATCTAAATATTCTAAGCAATCTCAATGGGTCATCAATAAGGTTTTGCTCAGAAATGATATTTATTTTTTCCTCTTTTAAATCTTCAAATCCGTTGAATAAATCAATGAATTTGTCGTCTTGCAAGTCATAAGCTATTGCGTTCATTCTTAAATCACGACGCTCTAAATCCTTTTGAAGGTTGTTTTCTATTGGGTTTGTGATGTCAATAAAATTGATTTTATCTTTTAATACAAGTCTGTAAATGTGATTAACTTCATCAAGTGGAATATAGCTGGCATCAAGCTCTTTTGCGAGCTCTTGAGCGAAGATTTTGGCGTCTTTATCAACGACAATGATATCTTTATCGTGATTTTCTTTACCTAGACAAAAATCGCGTATAACACCACCCACAAGCAATACTTTTGTGTTTTTCGCAAAAGTTTTTATTTGTTGAATTAATTCATCAGATTTAATTTTATTTGTTATTTGAGAACTCATAAACTATGTTTCCAAGTGCTACTATTACTGCTGTTTCAGCTTTCAAAATTAAACTTCCAAGAGTTAGCATTGCAATATTATTTTCTTCAAAATATTTAAATTCGCGTGCTGAAAATCCACCTTCTGGTCCAATGATAGCAAGTACATTTTCATCTTTTTTTATAGGATTTTCTGCTAAATAATTTTTTAGACTAAATCTTTCATCTCGTTCGCAAAAAGCTAAAATTTTATCAAATTTTTTTGTTCTTAAAAGAGTATCTAAATCAGTTAAATCGAAACATTCTGGAATACTTGCCCTTTCGCATTGCTTTGATGCTTCTGACATAATTTTTTGCCATTTAGGTATTTTCTTTTCAATAATACTTTTTCCTAAAGTGCAATAATCAGTGTAAATTGGATAAATTCCTCTAACACCTAACTCGGTTGCTTTTTCGATGATTAAACCTTGAGCATCACTTTTTACAGGCGATTGAGCCAAAAATAAATTGAAGTCTAAATCATTTTTTGAAGGGTATTTCTTTTCTATTTTTGCTTCAATAGAGTTTTTGTCAATGTTTGAAATTACACATTCATATTCAATTCTATTTTCGTCAATTACTCTAAGTTTTTCGCCGTTTTTTGCACGCAAAGACCTTGCAATATGTTGATAATTTTCTTTATCATCAATCGTTACAAGGTCATTTGTTATATTTTTTGAATTTATAAAAAAATGTGGCATATTAATAATCTGATGGTGCTGATTCATCGTCATCTTTTAAAGAAGACAAGTCATCGCTATATGTTGAATCAAAATCTTCTGGAAGCATATCGGTATCTGGCCATACTGTTTCATCATCGAAACGGCAAGCACTCATGTTAGTTGCTGTTGAAAAGTCTGAATTTGATAAATCGCTTTCATCGAAAATACAGCCAGCAACGTCAGTTTCATTGAAGTTGCAATAATTTACAGCTGCGTATGAAAAATCTGCACCAGGCATAATTGCTTCTGAAAAATCACATTCAACAAGATTTGAACGAGTAAAATCAACTGAAGTTAAGTCACAGTTTTGGAATTTTACTTCTGTTAAATGTGAATCAGCAAACGAGCTTGAATTTAAGTCTACATCAGTAAAATCAACTTCTGTAAGTGTTAAATTAGAAAAATCAACTTCGCTTAAATCAATATCTTCTTGATTTTTTTTCCATTCGTTGAATTCTTGTGGATTGTCTTGAATTAATGCGATTAGTTCGTCTTTAGTGTAATTCGCCATTGATGTTCTCCTATTTATATTATTCTGATATTATGTTCATTTGCATTGCTAAAAGGACTGCTTGAGTTCTGTTCGATACCTTTAATTTTTTGAAAATGCTATTCAAGTGAGTTTTTACTGTAACCTCTTTCAAGAAAAGTTTTTCAGCGATTTCGTGATTACTTCCACCTTTTGCAACCATTGAAAGAACTTCTTTTTCTCTTTGTGTTAATTCTTCAATTGGTTCGTCTGAAGTGAAAGACATATCAACAGATTTAACTTCTTTTTTATTCCAATTAGAACGTCTTAAAACGGCTTCAATTCTAGCTAAAAGGTTTGGTAAAACAAAAGGTTTTACGATATAATCATCTGCACCGATTTTTAAGCCTGAAACTATTTTTTGTTCTTCGCTTACTGCTGTAATCATAATTACAGGAATCATTTTTGTTTTTTCAGATGTTCGGATAGCTTTTAAAGTGTCCCAACCGTTCATATTTGGCATCATTACGTCAAGCAAAACGATATCAATTTTATCAGATTCTTTTGATAAAATTTTTAATGCCTTAATTCCGTCTGTTGCAACTACAACTTCGTAGCCGTACATTGGTAAAGCATCTTCTAAATATTTTGGATTATCGTCAACAATTAAAATTCTTGCTAATTCTGCCATAATATTTCCTTTAAACTATTTTATTTTTAATTGCTTTTAGAGCTGCTTGAAGTCTATCATCAACCTCTAATTTTTGCAATATACTCGCTACGTGTGCTTTTGTAGTATTTATACTTACTAAAAGTTCATTTGCAATATCTGTGTTGCTATAACCTTCTGTAATAAGTTTCAAGATTTGAGCTTCACGTGTTGTTAAATTATAGTCTGTTTTTTTAGGTGAAACCTCATACGATTGGGTGGTTGTTGCGGCTTTTAAAACAATATGCGAAATTGATGGGTCGAACCATGCAGCACCATCTAAAACAGATTGAACAACATTCACCAATCTTTGAGGGTTAATTTCTTTTGAGCAGTATGCGTTTGCACCAGCTTTAATGCTGTTTAAAACTTCTTTTTCGTCATTGTGAGAAGTTAAAATTACAATTTTTGCATCTTTATTTATTGCGCGAATTTTCTTTGTCGCATCAATACCGTTCATATTAGGCAAACCTAAATCCATAATGATAAGTTGAATATCATTATTTTCAAATATTTCTAAGCCTTTTTCTGCTGAATCTGCCTCATATATTGTCCCAATAAATTCAACGTCTTCAAATGCAGTTTTTAAACCGAAACGAGTTAATTCGTGGTCTTCTATGATTAAAATATTGTTTTTCATTATAGATACAACTCCTTCTTTGCCTCTACGCAATTAGGGTTTAGTTTTAAGCATTTTCTGAAATATAATGCTGCGGTTTGCATATCATCTTGGCTCTTGTAGATTAAACCTTGATAGTAGAAATATCTGAAATCGTTTTGGTCTAAATAGTAAGCGATTGCAAGATAATCTTCTGCCATTGAGAAATTGTCTCTTGAAATTTCGTATCTAGCAAGTGCAAGCCAAGCATTTGTGTACATTATGTTAATGCCTAGGGCTTTTTTCAAGTATGTTAATTCCTTGTATGGCTCAATTAATGCAATACTGTAATATGCTTCATATTCAGTTGCAGAATCTTTTAAAACCTTTTCAAACATTTCTTTTGCTTTGCGTTCGTTGCCAAGACTTTGATATGTTTGAGCGATTTTAACTTCTGCTTTTGTTGCATTTTCACTATCTTTTGCCGCAATTTTGAAATTTTTCATTGCCTTTTTGTAGTTTTTGTTTAGATAGTTAATTTGACCTAAAGCTAAGTTAGCAGCTGAATCTTCTTTTTCTCTTTTTATAGTTTTTAGTGCTAAGTCTTGAGCTTTTTCATATTCTTGCATTGACAAGTATTCTTGGCTCAATAAAGAGTTTACTTTTGCGTTAAAGCTCTTTTTCTTTGTAATTGCACTTTGAAGTGTCTTGATTGATTTGTTAAAATCACCTTCTAGATAGTAATAATAACCTAAGTGGTAATTTTTGACATTGTCTTTTGTTGCGCATTTGTATAGAACATATTGTTCAATAGAATCAACTCTTCTGATAAGTTCAGATTCTGTTAAACGTTCTTTTTTAAGCTGTTTTACTACTTTTAACGCTTCTTGAGGTTTCATTCCGTTTGCAAGAATTTTTGCTTCAAGTATTTTGTAATTCAAGTTTTGAGGATTTTTTGTGATTGCAACTTGAATGTATTGTTTTGCAATTTGCAAGTTGTTAGCTTTGTATGCTGCAAGTGCTAAAATGTAGTTTGCGTAGTCATATTTATTTAGAATTTCTTCGTTTTGAAGTAATTCCTCCATAACTTCCTTGCTTTGTGCGTTAAACATTATGTTTGAATACGCTTCTGCTAAATAGATTTCTTCTTTGTAAGGTAATCTATTTTTGGGATAGAAGAAGGTTTCAATGTTTTCAATATGGTTACGAGAAATGTTTGGGTCAGAAGTTTTTTGATTTGCTCTATCAGAAAGATAGAAGAAACCGTAATCTGCCAATTTACCAGACATTAAAATATAACCAAAATCGCTAGTTTCAATGTTATCAAGGATAAATTTGTAATCTTCATACGCAACTTCAACATTTGTACCTTTAAATTTGTCAGTTGCTTTTAAAAACTCGTTGAAAGCGTCAACTTGAGAGGCTGTAATGTTGAAATTGATTGCCAATTTAGTAACTTTCATTGATGGATCAAGCAAATTGATTGAAAGTTTATTGAAATTGTCGTTTACGTTTATATTATTATCGCTTTGAGCCAAACAGAAAGACGAGGCGCTAAGCATTATTGCAAGTGTTATTAAGTACTTTTTAATCATTGTCTAAGTCCCTTATAATTTCATGACCATAATAGTAGGTGTTGAATAGACTAACAAAGTTTTGTTGTGTGTTATCCAACGTATCAGGGTCAAGTTTTAAAGTATCATATAAATCATTCATAGTGTATTGAGCTAAGAATTTTTGGTCTTCTGGTTTTAATTCCAAGTGGTTTTCGGTCAAGAATACTTGAATAATTTTGTCGCAAGACAAACTCATAAACACTTTAACAACATCTCCGTCAAAGTGAGTTCCAGAATCTTGTTTTAAAATGTCCATAACTTTTACGATAGGCATTTTGTCACGATAGTGTCTTTTTGATGTGATAGCATCAAAAACGTCAGATACAGCTAAAATTCTACCACCTAGAGGAATGTCAGTTCCGTGAAGTGAACGATAATAGCCGTTTCCGTCAAATCTTTCGTGGTGAGAGCAAGCGATTTCAGTTACTTTTTTGAAATCGTCTGACATGTGAATTTTTTGAAGAATGTCGTGCGTAATAACAACGTGTGATTGAATGTGTTTGTATTCTTCGTCTGTTAAGCGACCTTCTTTTTGTAAAACTGAGTCACGAATACCAATTTTACCGATATCGTGTAAAGTTGCAGCTTTTTCAATAATTTCAACTTCTCTGTCAGTAAGTCCCATTTTCTTTGCAATAAGTGATGAGTACATTCTAACACGGCTAGAATGACCTGCTGTAATCTTATCGCGGGCATCGATAGAGGCTGCAAGTGTTTCAATAAAACTTTCAAATACAACTTTTTGTTCTTCCAACATCTTTTGTTGAGTTTTGAAAAGTTGAGCATTTTCTAATGCGATACCAGCTGAAGAACCGATTGCTACTAGCAAATCTTATCCGTCAAGTTTGTTTAATACTTGGAATGCACCTACAATCTCGTTTTGCAAGTTTTTAATAGGCATGCAAAGGATTGTTTTTGTTTTGTAGCCTGTTTTGCTATCAACTTCAGGGTTAAAACGAGAATCGTTGTAAGCATCTTTGATGTTAATAGTTTCGCCTGTTTTTACGCAGTGACCTGCTAAACCTTTGTCGGCTGGAAATCTGATTTCAGAATTTTCCATACCCAATGCTACTTTTGACCATAATTCGTTGTTCTTTTTGTCGTATAAAAATACTGTACAACGGTCAGCTTGAATAGCTTCTTTAGTTTCTTCCGCAATAACTCTGATTAGCTCGTCAATGTTTGTTTCTGCTGAAACTGATTGACCGATTTTTACTAAAGCAACCATTGGATCGCGTTTATTTGCAAGAAGTTTGTTTGTACTTACTGATAATTCGTTTAATTCATTGGTAATATGGTCTAATAAATTTAATTCATCAGCCTTAAATGCAAGGTTTTTTGCATTAGTAAGGTGAATTTTTGCTAAATCTGTATTGTTATCAAGTTTATAAATACAGCCTAAAACATATTCGCAGAAAGTTTTAGCTGTGTGATTTTGAGAATATGTAGCTAAATATTTTGCATCTTCTAATAAGTTTAGAGATTCTTCGTAATTCTTTTTATCGTTAATGTAATCTAAAGCACCTTCTAAAGATAGACATAAAGACATTAAATTATCTAATTTTGAATCTTTAAATGATGTTTTTGCTTCGTTCAACAAGTTTGAACTCATAGAATAGTTCTTTTTATTAAACTCTTTTATAGCTGTATTAAGCAAGTTAGAAGCGTATTCAATCTCTTTCTCACCTGATAATTTGATAGTTTCCATATTAACCCTTTATTATACTATATTTTTATTGTACAATATATCCTATAATATTTCAAAATATTTTAATAAATTTTTTATACGGAGAAACGAACTTGAATAAGATTACAATTTTAATACCTGTTTATAATGAAGTTGACACCTTGAGAACAATCCTTGAAAAGGTTGAAAATGCTGACTTTTGCGGATTGGAAAAAGAAATTATTTTGATTGACGATTGCTCAACAGACGGAACTAAAGATATTTACCCATCTTTACCATATAAAGTTTTGTATCATGATGTAAATCAAGGTAAAGGTGCAGCACTTAGAGATGGCTTTAAAGAAGCAACAGGTGACATCATAATTATTCAAGATGCAGACTTGGAATATGACCCTGTTGACTATAAAGATTTAATCCAATTGATTTTGGATAATAAAGCAGATGTAGCTTATGGTTCAAGACTTAACGGTGGAAAACCTTCAAGAGCATTTATGTTCCACCATTTGTTAGGAAACAAATTGCTTACATTTGTGACAAATGTTTTATACAATACGACTCTAACAGACATGGAAACTTGTTATAAGGCTTTCCGTGCTGATTTTATAAAAGACATAGAGATTAAGTCAAACAGATTCGATTTTGAACCTGAAATTACAGCAAAAGTCCTTAAAAAAGGCGCAAGACTGTACGAACTTTCTATTTCTTACTATGGTAGAGAGTTTGCCGAAGGTAAAAAAATTACTTGGAAAGACGGTTTTCACGCATTGTGGGCTTTGATTAAATTTAGGTTTACCGACTAATTTGAAAAATCTCTTATTTCATGGTAACTTGAAACCAGATAGGAGTCCGAAATGAAAAATTTAGTAGTAGGCGCAGGTTTAACAGGCGCTGTAATAGCCGAAAGAATTGCAACAATGCTTCGTGAAGAAGTTACAGTTATTGACAAGGCTTCACGCGTAGGCGGTATGCATTACGATTATGTAGACAAAGAATCTAACATTCTTGTTCACGCAAAACACGTAAACTTTTTACATACAGAACACAAATTTATTTGGGATTATCTATCAAAATTTGGAAAATTAGCACCTGTAACTTTTAAACCAAGTGTTAGAATTCAAGGCAATAATGTTTCTATGCCGTTGTGTTTATGCACTATTGAAGAGTTGTTCCCAGAAGATTTTGCAAAAAAAATGATTAACAAATTGATTGCAAAATTTGGTTATAACAGACAAATTACACTTGCAGAAATGTATAGAAATATGGACGAGGATTTAAAATTCTTAGCTAACTATTTCTATGAAAATGTATTTAAACCATATACAGTAAAACAATGGGGTATTGATGAAGAAGCACTTCCAGAGTGTGAAGACACTTACTATCCATTCTATGTAAGCAACGACAACAGATATTACAAAGAAAAATATGTTGCTATACCTGAAAATGGTTGGACAGAATTAATTGAAAATATCTTGAAAAACAATAAAAATATTAAATTGAAATTAAATACTGATTTTTCAGATATCAACCCTGCAAAATATGATAGAATCTTCTTTACAGGTTCTATTGATGAATATTTTGATTACAAACACGGCGAATTACCTTACAGAAGTGTAAGAATGGATATTGATAGCAAGGTTCGCGAATGTTGTGGTGGTCATTGTGGTACATACAATTGGCCTTATGAATACGATTTTATAAGAGCTCACATTTTTGCGGATCATTTACCAGATAAAATTTATTCAGGTAATAACGATATTATTGGATACGAATATATTGAACCATTTGAATTAGGCAAAAACGAAAGATTTTACCCAATTAACAATGTAGTTTCAAACGAAGTTTATGCAAGGTATTTAGAAGATGCTAGTCAACTTGATAATGTTTATTTTGCAGGTCGTTTGGGTGAATTCAAATATTATGAATCTGACGAACTTGTAAGACGTGCATTAGAAATTGTTGCAAGTTTGGTTATGAGACCAGAAGAACCTGAAGAGGTTGTAGAAATAGTTACTATTGACGAGGATATCGACGATAATGACAACAATTAATGAAGAATATTTATCATACGTAGATTACTTAAAATCTGTAAATTTTGAAAAGATTTTAAATAATTTGAAAGCAAAATACGCGGATAAAAAAGTTATTTTGTTTGGTACAGGTGTACTTTTAGATGCGATTTTGGATAATTATAATGTTACTGAATATCTGAACGTCATTGGTATTAGCGACCAACGTGTTGAAGATGCAAACGTAACTACTTATAAAGATTTCAACTTGTACAAACCGATTGCTCTAAGAGCGTTGAATTTCAATGTAGTTCTAGATACAAGCGTTCTTTTTGAAAAAACAGCAAAATATTTAAGACACAATTTCTTTGTAAAAAAATCAGTTGAAATTGCGCCTATTGTTCAAATTCCGTTTATGGATAAGTTTAACAATTTTGTTGAAAAACAAAAAGCAAGTTTTGAGTATTTAAAAACAAGTAAAAATTTAGTGAAATCATTATTTTATTATTTCTCCTTAAACACTCAAGAACTTGTTTCAAAAGCAAATTATTTGAAAAAATTGAAGAAAATTAGAAGTTCAAAAGAACCTGTAAAAGTTGCGTTTTTATGTTCAGATACTCAACATACAGATTTTGTTGGCTTGTATAATTTGCTTTATTTTGATAAAGATTTTAAAACTTTTCCAATAATTATTACACCAAAACAATTGTTGGAGAGTGAACCTGTAAACGAAGAAAATATGAAGCGTGATGTTGAGTTCTTCGACAATTTTGATACAAAAGTAATTGACGGTTGGGATAGAGAAACTAACACTCTACCTTGTATTCACGCTTTCAAACCTGATATGGTGTTTTATCAAAAACCAATTTATATAAAAGATGATTTTTCACCTTATGTAATGTCAGAACAAGCACTAACTTTTACAATTGAGTATGATACAAGAAATGCAGATTTTACAGCACTAGGTTCAAAATATTTCAGAAAACAGGTTTCAAACTTGTGGAAAATCTTTGTAAATAACGATGATGACCGCAAATTGTATGAGGAATACACTGATATTTCAAACAAAGATATCGTTCAAGTTGTAAACAAAAACATTAATACTGCAATCGTAAAATATTTAAAAAAGACATTAAAACGTTAATTATTTACCTAAAACTTCATCAGCTGAATTTTTAAATAATTCAACCCATTCGTGAGTTTTTTGAGCATCAAGCGATTTAAGAGTTCCACCGCTACGATTTTCGTGTCCACCTGCAACCAAATCTGGGCAAGTTTTTGCTTTGATGTTGTCAATAATTTGTTTTGCGTAATCACCTTTTGTTTGAATACTCATCTTGTAGATGTTTCCATTTGTAGGGTAAAATACTGCAACAGCATCTACATTGCCTTTTTCAAGTGAGTCTTTTCTGAAGTGTTGTAAAACTTTTGTTGAACGAACGGTATCTCTACCTAAATCTTCCCACTCTTTGTCGTTTGGTGAAATTTCGATGTAAGCAAATTTGCCATTATTTGAATACTGCGTCTTGTCTTTTAATGTTTTAGAAAAAGCAATCTCTTTATCTGTTAATTTTGTTTTGTCTGCAAAGTGTTTCAAGACGGCTAGTTTGTCAAAAACTCTCATTCGTCCAAGAACATTTTTCATAACTTCTTTAGTGTTGCCATTGTCATTTACTTTGGCGCTAACTTTAACTTTGCCTAGTTTGTTAACCTTGGTAATTCCGTCTTTTGAAGTGTCATCAAGCATACCAGCGAATAGAGAGCGAGCTTCTTCGTGAGTAGCTCTGTGACCTATTGCATCAAAAAATCTTGAAATGATTGCACTGTTTGATTTTGCAGAAGAATCGATGTAATAATTTTTTGCTTCTAGTGCAGGCATGGAATTTTTTGCGTATGATTGAGTAATTTTGTTGTAGTCTTTTACGACAATATCTGGGTCGTTGTGATGGTCAAAGCCGACGATGTTTGAGCCGTAGCTGTTGATGAATTTTAAAACATTAAAGCCAACTCTAACAGGTGAACTAAAGTCTACACACAAAGCCATATCAGCTTTTTTAGTATCTTCTGAAATATCGTTAGCTTGAATAATGTTGTATTTGTTTACGTCATATTGATAATTTTCTTTACCGCCAGAAACGACAAGTCGAGGATAGATGCCTTGACCTTTAAGATAAGAATACATTGCTTTTGCGCTGTTAAAAGTATCTTCGTCGCTAGAAGTGTGACAGAAAATATCAACAGATTTTGCTGACTTTAGCTTGTTGTCAATATATTTAGCGCAATTTTTCGGCATAACGTTCGCCGTAAAATTAGGACGTATAAAATTGTTTTGACTATTTATATTCATATACACACAAAATTACTACTCTTATATAAAGTAAATTTATAAATGAAAATTGCCATGATGAGTTGATGTAAATCTTCTATAAAAAAATAAAAAATTGTAGGTCAGGCATTGCCTAACAAAAGACCACGCAACGGGTGCGGGTGACGGAAAGGTTTGATATTTTATTTTAATGTCATGCTGAACTTGTTTCAGCATCGCAATATCTTTCCGGAAAAACAATGCGACCCTGAACTAAATTCAGGGTGACATAGAGTTGAACTAACAAAACGAAGTTTTGTCAAATAAAAAGCCGTTTCTTTCGAAATGGCGTAAAAATTTTGTGTATAGGCGAATTTTCGGTAGGGTGGAGTCGAACGAAGTGAGCGAACCCGTATGGTGTCGGTCGGACGTTACTCCGCCGACGCCCCGAATAATTCGTTGAAACATTTTGTCAAAAAAAAGCCACCTTGCAGGTGGCTTGGAAATTTTGTGTATAGGACTCTGCCGAATAAACGATTAATAATCGTTTATGAGAGGAGAAATAAGGAAAACAAAACGAAGTTTTGTCAAATAAAAAGCCGTTTCTTTCGAAACGGCGTTAAAATTTTGTGTATAGGGAAGGAAATAAGGAAATTTTTCGGTAGGGCGCCGTGTGAACGAAGTGAACCCAGCCCGTAAGATGGAGTGGGACGTTACTCCCACGACAGCCCGAATAAATTTCAGGAAATTTTTCGGTAAGCAATCATCGATTATGAGAATAATTGGAATGATTTGCTGATGTTATCACTGATTAATGATTTAACAGAATCATATTCAGTTTTTAATGCACTGTGTTCAGTATCCATTTCTTTCATTTGTTGGTCTAATTTCTTTTCTTT
>CALAFU010000188.1 GCA_937891325.1 uncultured Candidatus Melainabacteria bacterium
TGTTTAATTCTTGTTCTTTCATTTGAAATCCTCTCTTTGAAATCTCTTTGTTATCTCTTACTCTTTTATAAAGTATTTCTTCCATAAAAAATTGCCTTTTTTGTTTTATTTTTATTAACTTTTGTTAACAAACCGTCCATATTATATATATAATGAGCTTTTCAGCTTTGTCAAAAAAAGGGCTGAAGTGCATGTTGCACATGCACTTCAGCCCTTTAAAATTTATAATTTTTTCAAATTAATTACATGAAGTATTATTAGAATACCATTTTAAATTAGATGCACATCTCATATAATCTTCATTTCCATATTTTAACACCCATGCTAAATATGATGATGAAGTTGGTGTAGCATTAACCGCAACGTTATGTGAGCCGTCACTCATTGTTGAATTAGATAAGATATACATATAGAATTGGTCTATACCTAATGTGTCAGCCCCTTTTCCTGAACCGTCAACATCAACCAAAACTGTTAGAGCATTACCTGCAAAGTTTGCAACAGTTAAATCATTAAAGAATGCCATAGTAGCGCCGTCTTTTAGGGTAATCTTGTATGCTGTATTTACTGTAGAACTTGTAGTACTATCATTTGTCCAACATTTTGCATTTGCGCCTGTTCCGCATGCAGTACCGTCAATATATTTAGCCATTTTAGAACCAATAGCAGTACCAATTGTATTATTATCAATACCAGACCAATCGTTTACGTTACCGTATTTCATGCTTGCACGAGAAAAAGCTGTTTCCATTTCTGAATAAACTTTCCCTGCTTTTGCAACATAAACCTGTTCATCAGCACTATCCTTCAAGTTTGGAATAGTAATTGCGGCAACTACACCAATGATACCTAGTACCATCAAAACTTCTGCCATTGTAAACGCTTTTAATTTATTAAACATAATTATTTACCTCATTATTAATTACATGTTCTTTTATTTGCCCAGCTTAAATTATCAAGACATTTGTTATAGTCCATATTGCCAGCCTTGATTACCCAAGCGGTAACCTCTGAACCACCATATAAATAAACTCCATTGTAATAAGATAACCCTTCTGGTTCTACACCATTTTTACTTAGGATAAAATTAAAAATATCATATCCTTCTTGGTTTGGTCCTTTATCAGGACCATTTACATCTACGTAAATTTTACCAAATACACAAGGGTAATATTTATATTGAAACTCATCACAAGTGAAATCTAAATCTTGAATTACATCTATAGCTAAGCCTGTGCCACTTTTTAATTTTAGGTAATATGCATTTGTATAAGATGTTGGCATACAAGCTGAAGGCGAATCTTCACAGTCCATCTCAACATCAAGAGATTCTTTTAATCTATCTTTTAATAATTTTGTTGCATTTTTACGTTTTGTAGAATCATTGCCAAAAGCACTTATCCATCCGTCTGGTTCGCCGTAACGTGTAACCATTGCATCATAAGCAATTTGCAAGTCCGAATATGCTTTTTTTGTTCCCGCTACTAATGCTTGTTCATCAACATTATCTGACAATCTTGGCAAAGTCATTGCCGCCACGACGCCAATTACCGCCAAGACCATCAATACTTCTGCCATTGTAAACGCTTTTTTAAATCTATTAATCAATATCTTAGTTCCTTTTCTTATTAATGAAATTGTATGACTTTTAATAACCCTTGTCAAACAAACTTAAACAATTGTAACCTTTTTGATTTTTTTACAATTACATAT
>CALAFU010000189.1 GCA_937891325.1 uncultured Candidatus Melainabacteria bacterium
TTTTTCTTTCAAGTATGAAGCAACACCTTTTAATAAATCCAATCTCATAAAAGGTTCGCCATATCCGCAAAATACAACTTCTTCAGGGGTATCAAAATTTGCGAATTGCGCAATTACGTCTTTTGCCTCAACATCTTCTTTTTCCAACCACATATTTTTGCCTTTAATCTCGTCAACTGTATTTCTAATACAGAAAAGACAAGCATTTGAACACTTATTAGTTAAATTTACATAAAGTGTTTTTGAGTGTTCGGCATCATCTTCAATTGAATATACGTACGTATCCATAGCTACATTATTGCATGTTGAATTTTCATTGTAAAGTAGATATGAAGAATATTACGGCAAACTTTTTATGTTAAAAGTTTGCCGTTTAAAATTAAAAATCAAATGTTTCGTTATCAATCATATTCTTAAATTTAGTAATATTTGATTGGAATAGCAATTGTAAATCCCCGACAGGACCGTTTCTTTGTTTTGCAATAATAATATCTGCTTTGCCCTTTGAGTCAGCTTTTTGGTTAATTTCTTGAACTTCGCCGTCTTCATCTTTTTTGTCTTTGTTGTAATAATCTTCACGGTGAATAAACATTACAATATCGGCGTCTTGTTCAATTGCACCTGAATCACGCAAGTCTGAAAGCATTGGGCGCTTGTCACCACGTTCTTCTACTTTACGAGACAATTGTGAAAGTGCGATAATCGGAACATTCAATTCTCTTGCTAATATTTTCAAACCTCTTGAAATTGCAGAAATTTCTTGGTTTCTGTCGTTACTGCTTGAAGAACTGTTAATAAGTTGCAAGTAGTCAATTACAACAAGTCCTAAATCTTTAACTTCCATTGCTAAACGACGACATTTTGCACGAATATCTGTTAATGTACAACCTGCAGTATCATCAATATAAATTGGAACATCAGAGAATTTTTCCATTACTGTTGCTAGTTTGTTCCAATCCTTACTTTGCATGTTACCGCTACGCAAACGTTGAGAATCAACTTCTGCTTCGGCACACATCATACGTTGAACTAATTGTTCACGCGACATTTCAAGAGAGAACATCGCAACAGGAACTTTTGATTTAATTGCAACATTAGCAACGATGTTCAAGGCAAAAGCTGTTTTACCCATTGACGGACGTGCTGCAAGAATAATTAAATCTGACTTTTGAAGCCCGTTTGTCATATCATCTAACTTGTAAAAGTGAGTTCTTACACCTGTACACTCGTCACGGTGTTGGTAACGATATTCAATTTTGCTGTATACGTTAAAAACATCTTCTTTTACAGGAATAAAATCTTTTGTAGATTTTTGAGAAGAAATATCAAAAATCAATTTTTCAGCATTTTCAAGAGAATCATCTACATTATCTTGGTCGTAACCAGA
Organism: uncultured Candidatus Melainabacteria bacterium; assembly: GCA_937891325.1. GTDB lineage: Bacteria > Cyanobacteriota > Vampirovibrionia > Gastranaerophilales > Gastranaerophilaceae > UBA6984. Next base: position 1,388 of record CALAFU010000189.1, read on the forward strand.
TGCAACAATTTCAGAACCGGCTGTAATTAAGGCTCTTTTGATTGATTTATCTTGAATAATTTTTGCGTAATAGCCTACGTTTGCAGTTGTTACTGTTTTAAAAGCTAAATCGTTGATAAACGCACGACCACCAACAAGCTCTAAGCGTGAAGAGTAGCTTAAAACATCTGATACAGATACAATATCAATCATTTGGTTTTGGTTAAATAATTGAAGCATTGCTTCGAATACATAACGGTGTGCAGGTTTGTAAAAACTATCTGCATTAATTGATTCGACCACCTTTGGCATAACCGAAGGGTTAACAAGAATTGCGCCTAAAACCGCTTCTTCGGCTGCAATATCTTGGGGCATAAGTGCAGCGTTAATGTCTGTTGTTGATTGTTTTTTAGTAGTTGTTCTTCCGGCCATATTGTGTAAAATCTTCCTTAAATTTATAATAAGAGGTTAGCATGCAAACAAAGAAAATAAAAGATAAAATTTGCGTATATTAAAAAAAGTTTAGGAATTTTAAAGAAATTTAAAAAAGGTACTTGCATATTTTTTTTGCGCATGTATAATGGATATACAAACCGAACGAAATGCGGGGGTAATTCAGTGGTAGAATGCCTCCTTGCCAAGGAGGATGTCGCGAGT
>CALAFU010000190.1 GCA_937891325.1 uncultured Candidatus Melainabacteria bacterium
CCATCTGCTTCTGGGTGACCAGGTTTGTAAATTCTTTCACCAGGAGTTGGATCTTCTACAATACCGCCATAAGAAACACCACCTGAAAGTGCGCCATGTTGAGATAAACCAAAAGTGCCATCTTGCATGTTATTTAAAATTGCGTTAAATGATTCACCTTGAATTGAGTTCAAAACAGGAATCTTTCTCACATAATTTGGAGTATCAATATTCGCAATGTTCTTTGCGTGAACGTCTAATCTTGCACCGTGTGCTTTTAAGGCATTTGAGCCTATGTACATTGAATCTAAAATTCCCATTTTTTACCTCGCTTTGTTTTAAAATATTTCTCTTACAAAATATATATCGTTATCTTCCTACGTTAACTACAGTTTTCATCATAGAAATTACATTAGACATACGACGTGTTGCCATTGTATAAATTAATGAGTTTTCTTGCATGCCGATTAATTCATCAGCTACGTTAACGCCTTCAGCTGTTCCTTGTTGAACAATACTCGTTGTACCCATTTCTTTAGAAAGTTTTGTTTCTAAAGGACCTGATGCATTACCCAAGCAAGTTGCAAAATCTAAATCTTGTCTTACATAACCTGGAGTATCAACGTTTGCGATATTTTGTGTTAATAATTTTTGTCTTTTTGCTACTAAGTTTAAAACTTGTGATGTTCTTCCGAAACTGTCTACAGGATTGAATGCTACCATTTTTATTACCTCGCTTATTTTCTTCTCTCTAACTTGTTAACTCAACTATGATTCTCTGATGTTAATTGATTTGTTGTACATATCATCTGTCATTTTCAAAACACTCATACTTGCCAACATTGAAGCATTTAATCTTAACATTTCGTTTACTGATGTGTAGATGTTAGTGTTTGAATTTTCCAAATAGTTTTGAGTAATCATATTGTGATTTTTAACTAATTGAGGTTCACCAGATTCTTCTGTTTGCCAAACTCTGTTACCGTGAGAGTCTTGTTGTAAACCTTCAGGACAATCAAATTGAACTACAGGGATTGTACCTAAGCATTTACCTTTGCTGTCCATTGCTGATTCATAAGTAAAAACTCTGCCGTCTGGTTTAATTTGGAACTTGTATAAGTTTGCTGGAAGTTTAATTCCTGCACCTACAACCCAACCGTCATTTGTTAAAAGATAACCGTCTTTACCTCTTTTAAATGAACCGTCTCTAGTGTAAGCAACTTCACCATCAGGAGAAACGATTGGAATAAAACCTTCACCGTCAATTGCTACATCATAAGGATTGCCTGTAATCTTCATGCTACCTTTTTGGTAATCTGTTCTTACAGCTCCGTGAACATAACCGTCATCTGATAGCATTTGTTCAAATCTAATGGCTTTATAACCATTTGTGCTGTAGTTTGCAAAGTTAGTACCAACGTAGCCTAATCTTTCAAATTGGCTTGATGCATTATTAATATTTTTTCTGATTATACCTTGCATATTGTACATAATTATTACCTCGCTTAAATTAATTTACTTAGTTTGCTGAACCTAATTGGCTGATTGTTTTTTGAAGATTTGAGTTTTCGATTAAGAACATTTGTCTGTTTGCTTCAAAATTTCTTTTAACCGGCATCAAGTTCATAAATTCTGTTTGTAATGCTACGTTTGAAAATTCGCAATAACCTTGTTGAACTTGAGGGTTTACAATGCCTGCACCATTTTGGTCTACAATACCTAAGTTAGCAATGTGTTTAAGTTTTTTTGTTTTTCTATCTAGAACACTGATTGCACCTCTTGTATTAACAACAACGTCTTTAGCACCTTTTGGTAGAGTACCGAATTTGATAGGAACACCTGTGTTAGATAAAACTTTGTTTCCATCTAGGTCTAAGAAGTTACCATCAACATCAATTTTAAAACGTCCATCACGAGTCATTCTTACACCGTCTGGAGTTTGAACTTGGAAATAACCTTTTGAAGCCATTGCCAAATCAAGAGGATTATCTGTGATTGAAAGTCTGCCAACTGTGTCATCAACAACAGTTGATAAACCGTCAAC
>CALAFU010000191.1 GCA_937891325.1 uncultured Candidatus Melainabacteria bacterium
GCTACAAGAGAGGTCATTGAATAGCCGTGAGCTTGCATAACTGATGCTGCGATAATTAACATCACAACTGTTTTTGCAATCTTGCTTAAGATTGGACAAAAACTCAATAATCTAGCACTATTTTCGTGTCTTTTTCTAATGTTTTCACGAACTTTTCTATCAAAAAAGTCTATAATTTTAATAGATGCAATGATGACAAAAATTATAACTATGATTTCAATGAAAGTGTTGATGTTAGATTTTAAAAATTCCATAAATTTTTCCTTTAGGTTTATTTTATCATAAAGTAAACTTTATATTGATTTTTTTAGGTATTTATTATAAAATGAGTTTACAAATTAATAGACTCTTGCGGAAGTAACTCAATGGCTAGAGTCCCTGCCTTCCAAGCAGGTTGTTGCGAGTTCGAGTCTCGTCTTCCGCTCCATTTATAACAAGGCTTTTAGGTCTTGTTATTTTTTGTATTTAATTTATTTTATTTATTAAACTTTTATTGATCTTTTGGTCTACTCTAAGTTAAATCCATTGATTGATGTCATGACATGCAAAAACAGATAAACTAATAATGTCAGAAGAAAGACATCAGAGTGTTAATGAATAACAAGGGGTGGAATTGTGAAACGTTTAATCACTACATTAATGATATTAGTTGTAACTGCAATGAGTGCAAATGCAGCCAATGAAGCAAAAATAAATGTGTTGAATTCAATTGAGATTGATTCGTTGAAGGATACATATAATATTACTTTAGATACAAAATCTGAAGTAAATATGAAACGTACAATTCAATCTTCAAATAATATGATTTTAACTTTGAAGAATATCAAACCTTCAAAATCATTAAATACAATTTATAAAAACGCGGCAGAAGTTGATAGCGTAATGGTTGAACCTGTTGGCGATAATGCTTTGAATATCATTATCCAAGCTAACAATATTGCTAATTCTGCTGTAACTTTCAATACAGAAGAATCAACATTAGAAGCATCTAATAACAAAGCTGTTTTAGGTGGTTCAACAAAGAAAGCAAATAAAAAACATTCAAATAAAGATAAAATTGTTTTATCTGCACCTGTAGATGCTTATGCACCTGTTTATGAAGAAGAATTTGACGAAGAAGATATGGATTCAGAAGGTCCAATGTCTGGTTTAATCGCAATGATTAAAAACTTCTTAGGACAAGGTAATATTTCAAACATTGTATCAACAGGCTTAATCGGTATAATTTTATTTTGCGGTATTAAATTATTCAAGAAAGAAGAACCTGAAACAGCAATTGGTTTGGCTCAAAGCTTGAAAGATAGAGAATTGAGCTTGTACAAAGATATGTCAATGCGCGGTGGTGTTGTAGGACCTATGTCTTTAGAAAGACCACAAGAAGCAATGAACATTCAAAGACCGCAACTTCAAAAACAACCAATTGCTCCTCAGGTTGCAAAACCGTCAGTAAGTTCAAACGCTGGTTATGGCATGCGTGCATACCAAGCAAGTACAAAGAGCCCATATATGTCATCTGATATTATGATGAAAAGACCTGTTACATCAGCTCAAGTTGCTGGTTCTCAACAAGCACAAGCACCTCAACCAAGAATTATGTCAACAGTTGGTTCAAGAATTAATCAAAATAAGATGAACTTGGGTATCAACAGACCTGTACAAAATATGTCAGCTCCTGTAGCTAAGGCTTCAAATATTGATAGTATGAAATTCTTAGAATCTATGACTCAAATTTATGAAAAAAATGGTCGTTCAGACTTGGCTCAAGGCTTAAAAGCAGGTATGTTAAAAGCAAAAGCTAACGCATAATTTCAAAAACTTTTTAATAAACACATGACAACATTAACACTAGGGACAGATGAATGTCCCTTTTTATTTGCTTAGAAATCTTTGTAACAAAAACTTAACAAAAGCCTCAAAAGCCCTAAAGTTCATGTCTTGAAGTGCCGACATGATAATTGAAGGTATCGTGTATAGAAAAAGGACGTGTGTTATGTCAAATCCATTCGATAAAATTAAAGCAAGATTAGATAACAATACATCAACAGGTTCAACCTCTGGTGTAGGTTCTAATGCAGGATTTAATGCAAGACTATCAAAAGTTACTCAACAATATAAAGAGCAAACTTCTATTTTTACATCAGTTTATGGTGATGTAAAAGCGAGTGCTGAAGCAGAAGTTAAGGCAGTTAATGATAGATTGAAGAAACAACAACGTACACAAGCTATTATTGGTGCTATTTCAGCTGCGGCAACATTAGCTCCGCAAGCGATGAGTTTGATTTCTTCAATCAAAGCATGTAAATCAGCAAGTTCAGATACTAAAATAACTCCACAACAAAAACAAACTCAAATTCAAGAATATACTCAAAAAATTGCAGATGCAGAAAAACAAGTTAGTACTTATAAAACAGATATTCAAAAATTAGAAGGTGAAATTGCCAATGCAAAAACAACAAAAGAAGAACAAGGCAAGGTTTCTATTGCTAAACAAAAAGAAATTGATGATGCTAAAGATGCAAAAGATAAATTAACAGCATCAATGAATGACGAAACTGACGAAAAGTTAGCATCTTTAAATAAAGATATAGAAACTCAAAAAGCAAATAAAAAGCAAGGAGAAACTGACTTAACAAAAGCTCAAGCAATGCCAGATATGGTTCAACAAAAGAAAGTTGTAAACGGTCAAGTTCAAATAGTTCAAGTTAAAAATACTGCAAAAGAAAAAGCCGTTACTGAAGCAAGAAAGAAAATTGCTCTAGCAGAAGCAGCAATTAAACGACTAGAACAACAAAAAACAGCTAGAAAAGCAGAAATTCAAAAAGATATTGACGCAAAAGAAGCTGAAAGAAAGGCTGCTGTTGATGCAAAACGACAAGCCGATGAGGCAGTTGCTCAAGCCGACAAAGACATTGCAGACAAAGATAAAGATATGAAAGATAAGGTTGCTGCAAAGACTAAACTTGAAAATGAAGTTACACAATTAAAAACAGCTTTGGAAGAATTGAAGAAGTCAGCAGGAACTACTCAAACTTCCACAACACGAACTCAAACAGCACAAGTAACTCAACAAAGACAACAAACTGCTCAAGCAGAAGATCCAACTAAAAAGAAACAATCGTAAAGAGATAACAATTAAAGGGCGAATGTTAACAAACGTTAACATTCGCCCTTTTTTATTAAAGTTTCAATCATGATATACCGACATGCATGTTGTATGGTATTATGTGTATAACTAAAAAAGGAGAATACGCTTATGGGTTCAGGAATGGCAGGTAGATTAAATAATAAGCTAAACGAAGCTACAACTTCGTATAATAATTTAAAAACAAGTACAGGTATGTCTTATAAAAATTCATCAATAACAGGATTGTATGAATCAGCACAAGCTCAAGTTCAAGCGACTACAGATAGTGTTGACAGACTTGCTGGTGATAGCAGTACCTCAACTAAAGGTTCAAAATTAGCAATGGCTTTGTCTATTGCTGCAGCTACGTTGCCTTTAGCAACAACAGTTTTTGCTATGATAAAGTCTTCTAGTTCATCAAAAGCTGCTGCTGGTACAGCAAGCTCAGGAGATCCCGTAAAAGACATAGATAATGCAATCGCAGCACATAAACAAGCTCCAACTAAGACAACAATGTCAAATTTAACAAGTGCTATTGCATCAGCTAATGCAAAAATTACTTCATTAACACAAGAACAAGCTACGTATAGTGGTATGATTGACAAATTAAATAATCAAAATGATACGTCTTATGAAGCAGAAGCTAATAAACAAAAACAAATAATTAAAGACAATACTGTAAAAATTAAAGATAGCGAAGAAGCTATTAAGGCTTACTCAAATGTTGAAGATGCATTGAAAGGTAACTATGAAGCATTAAATGTAAAACAACAAACAGTATCTGAAAATGTAGCAAAAGGTCAAGAGGCTAAAGATGCAGCTGATAAGACAGCTACAGATGCAAAAAAAGCTCAAGAAGATGCAGCAAGTGGAGTTTTACAGTTTGAAGAAAAAAATGCAGGTGATGTAAAAACTTACAATGAATGTCTTGGAAAACAAGATTCATTAAAACAAGCTACAGATAGTGCTCAGAAAGCATTAGATACAAATACTAATACAATAAAAGGCTATGAAACTCAAATTGCAGGATTTGAAAGTACAATCAAATCTCATGAAAATGCAACAAAAGCTGCTAAAAAGAATGGTACAGCCGCTCCTGATGCTTCAATCTTGTCAAATGCTAAAAGTGAAAAGGCAAAAGTTGAAGCAAAAATGAAAGAAGAAAAAGCTAAAACTTCTGATTTGAAAGATAAATTATCAAAAGCTAAAAAAGATGAAGAAGATAATAATAAACAAATTTCAAAGTTAGAGCAAACAATTACTTGTAATGGACAAACTTTAACAAAATTAAAATCAAGAGCAGAAGCTGCTCAAGCTACAAAAGTTGAAGCAGAAGCAAAAGTAGAAACCGCAGCAACTGAATTAAAAACATACTTAGTAGCTAAAGATGAAACAGCGCAAGCCGTTGCTGATAACGAGGAACAAACTCAAGAAGTTAAAGATAAAAAGGAACTAACAAATCAACAAGTTATTGCTTGGGCTACGGAACAAGATAACGCAGAAGCTAAATCTGTTGAATTAGAGCAAGGTTTTGCAAAAGCAAAGGCAAAGACTCAAGAGGCTAAAACAGCTTTACAAAAGAAGATTGATGATAATAAAACTGAAATTGGAAATCTTCAAGCTGCAATAAAAAGAGGTAACAGTGCATTAAACATTGATGTTTTGAATCCTGTTATGTCAATGTCAGAATTAGAACAATCAACACCAAAGACTGTTGATATCAAAATAAATGGTAAAACAGAACATTGTGAAGAAGTAACAAAAGGTCAATACAAAGTAATAGGTTCAAAAGACGGTAAAGTATATGACAAAAACGGTAATTTGATATCAGAAGAAAAGAAAGATGATAAAAAGCCAGCAACACAAACTCCAACATCAATAGCAACAACTGCTTCACCAGCTCCAGCTACAAAATCAGATGCACCTCAAGATGTAAAGCATGGTAGTGTAGAATCTGGAATGTACAGAAACGGTGATACATATACCTTCAATAATGAAAAGTTTACTTTCAAAGATGGCGAATGGGTATCTGAAGACGGTACTAAAAAATACAAAAACTTTGAAGAAATACAAAACGCTTCTAAATAATTCGAAGAAACAAATAAAAAAGACCCGAGGTTTTCAACCTCGGGTCTTTTTTTATTTAACTAAGCGAATTATTAGTTGTTGTATAATACGTATCTTGCAGCGTAACCGTTTGGTAATACTTGTTGACCTTTGAACAATACTGAGAATTGGTCAATGATTTGAGCGTTACCATCGTGGCAAACACCTGCTGGGTGAGAAACACCTTTGTTATCAGTTGTAGCACCAGAAGCTACGTTATCAGCTGATACATAACCGTTGTTTGAACCTTGGTTCATGCTAGCTTGGCAGTTCGACAATTTGTTTGGTTTTCTTTTACCGTTTACGTCAACGATACCAACACAACGTCCACCTCTAGCTGCAACGTTGTAGTTTGTACAGTGGTGCATGTTTGTTGGGTTGTAAGATAAAGTCATACCATCAGCGAAGAACAATGTGTAGTTAGTATCAGCAAAACCCATCATGCTTGCTTCTTCATCGGCATTGTTACCACCAGGTAAGAATCTTACGATATGCATTTTGTCATTCAAGATTTGGTATAATGAATCATCAGCTGTATTTGTTTGTGTGATGTCAGCAAAATCTACATAGTTCAATGCAACTGACATTGTTACAGCTTGGTTCATAGCTGATAAAATCTTTTTGAATGCTGTCTTCATTTCTGAAGAGTTTGTGTTTGACATCAAAGTCGGAATTGTCATAGCAGCAACTACACCAATGATACCTAGTGTAATTAAAACTTCTGCTAAAGTAAAGCCTAAATGTTTTTTCATAATTCGCCTTTCTCTAAGTTTTCATGTACTTTCTTATTACTGTATTATTGTTTTAATCCTATCAGATATACATATATAAGTCAAGCATTTTGAGGATGTTCAATGCTCAATTTATAAAAATCATTCAGATAGCGTACTAATATAATACCACAGAATGATATTTTCTAACCCTAAAGTATTAGTTATTTTGAATATTGTTACAAAAGTTTATAAAACTGATTATTATTGAAGTCTAGAATTTATTGCTATTGCTGTAATATAACCTGTTGACCAACAGTTCTGTAAATTGTATCCGCCACAAAAACCATCAATATCTAAAACTTCTCCACAAACGTATAAATTGCCAATAATTTTTGATTGAAGGGTTTTTGAGTCGATTTCTTTTAGCAAGACTCCACCAGCAGTTACAGTTTCACCATTTTTTCTAGTATTTATTACCTTAGTTTTGAAATTTCGTATAGTACTATTGATTAATACTTTAGTATTAGATTTTATCTCATGACCTTTTTGGGTTAAATCAACGTTTTTTAAAATTTCGTTTACAAATGCTTTTGGTAAGTATTCTGAAACTATATTTTTTAGTTCTTTGTGCGGATTTTTATCAAACAAATTTTGCCAATCAATTTCGTTATTCAAAAAATCAATTATAATTTCGTAAGGCAACTCTTTTCTTGCATTGATAGAGGACAATTCAAAAATTGCAGGTCCTGTTATTCCGTTATCTGTAAATAATATATCCCCTTCAATTTGAGTTTTTCCACTTTTTACAAGAATATTTTGCAAGCTAATACCTTGCAGTTCCTTATAAG
>CALAFU010000192.1 GCA_937891325.1 uncultured Candidatus Melainabacteria bacterium
TAAAGAAGATAGTTATTATTTTCTAACATGCCTGTAACATACGTTTTTACTAACATTCTTCACTTCTCACTAAGTCAAAAATTTCTTTACACATTTTGAAAACTTTTTTTGCATCTTTTAAGGCAAGCATATTTGGTCCGTCACATAGCGCTTTGTCAGGTTCTGGGTGAATTTCAAAGAACAAAGCATTAACACCCGCAGCAACTGCTGAACGAGCTAATAGCGGAACAAAAGTTCTGTCTCCGCCTGTTGATTCACCATTTGCCCCTGGAAGTTGAACACTATGAGTAGCATCAAACACAACAGGATAGCCGGCTTCTTGCATAATTCTAAGTCCGCGCATATCTACAACAAGGTTGTTGTAACCAAAAGTTGTGCCACGTTCTGTTAGCAAGATGTTTGAATTGCCTGTGCTTTCAACCTTTTTAGTCAAAGGTTTCATTTGTTGTGGTGCTAAAAATTGACCTTTTTTAATATTTACGATTTTGCCTGTTTTACCAGCTGATAGAAGTAAATCAGTTTGACGGCATAAAAACGCTGGAATTTGCAAAATATCTGCAACTTCTGAAACAGGTTGAGCCTCATCAGGCAAGTGAATATCTGTTACGATTGGAACTTCAAATTTTTCCTTCACATTCGCTAACATCTTTAAGCCTTCTTCCATGCCTAAACCTCTAAAGCCTGACATAGAGGAACGATTAGCCTTGTCAAAAGAAGATTTAAACACATAATTTATACCCAATTCTTGAGTAACTTCTTTTAACGTTTCAGCAACTTCGTATAATAATTCTTGATTTTCTATTACGCAAGGTCCAGCAAAGATAGTTAATTTGTCCCCACCAATCTCAAAATCATTTAATTTAATCTTTTTTACATCTATCATAATACGTTTATTCTAGCTAAAACAGATTTATTTGTCTATTGTGAATAACAAAATAAGAAACTGTCCAAATTAAACATTTGTTTTATAATAAAAAGTAACATAGAAACTAAGGCTGAGGAGAAAAAATGCGTAAAAAAGTTCTAATTGCCATTGCAATATAATTAATTTTAGGTTTAACTGTATTTTTCTTAACTAGAAAAACAAATAATAAAGACGAACTTGAGCTTTTTGGAAACATTGAAATCAGACAAGTCGATTTGAGTTTTCAAGTGTCAGGACAAATCTCACAAATGTTAAAAGAAGAGGGCGACAACGTCAAAAAAGGTGAACTTGTTACGGTTTTAGACAATAAAGATTACAAAGCAAATTCTAAAAAAGCACGTGCAAACTTAGGCTACATGGCACAAAAATTTTCTCTTTATGGTTCACTTACAGTTAGACAAAATTTGGATTTTTTTGCTTCAGTTTATGGAATAAAATCTAGCGAAAAAGAAAAAAGAGTTGATGAAATATTAGAAGTTTTTGCTCTTAAAGAATTTGAAAACCAAAAATCAGAGGACTTGCCATTAGGTTTTAAACAAAAATTATCTATGGCGTGTGCTTTAATTCACAATCCACCTGTTTTATTCCTAGACGAACCTACATCAGGCGTTGACGTTTTAACTCGTCGTGATTTTTGGAATCACATAACATCTCTTGCAAAAAAAGGCGTAACCATTTTAGTTACAACTCACTTTATGGACGAGGCGGAATATTGCGACAGAATTAGTCTATTCTACAAGGGCGAAACTATTGCCGTAGGAACTCCAAAAGAGTTAAAAGCAAAGGTTAATGCAAAAAATATGGAAGAAGCGTTTATAACATTAATTAATGAGTCCGAGAAATGAAGATATTATTAGCCTTAATTAAAAAAGAGTTTTTACAAATAATAAGAGACCCAAGCAGTATTATTATTGCTTTTGTTTTGCCGTTAATTTCAATTTTGATTTATATGTACGGCATCAACCTTGATTCTGTAAAAGTTACTATGGGTATCAAAAACGATGATAACAACCCTGAAATTGAAACACTTGTAAAATCTTTTGGGCATAGTAAATACGTAAAATCCATTACTGTTGATAATTTGCAAGAAATCGAAAATAGAATTATTCGCTCAAAGATAAAAGGTGCGATAATTATTCCAAATGATTTTTCAACAAAACTATCACGAGGTCAAAGTGCCGATTTGCTTGTAGTAACTGACGGTTCAGAAGTTAATACGGCAAATTACGTGCAAAGTTATGCCTTGCAGATAACAAATGGTTGGCTAAGCCAAAGCAAATATAAATACGGACTTGCAAGACCTATTGTAAATCCTGAAATCAGATTTTGGTACAATCCTGATTTGAACAGCCATTACTTTATTCTTCCAGGGTCAATAGCAATTACAATGACATTGATTGGAATCCTTTTGACTTCTCTTGTAATCGCTAGAGAGTGGGAACGTGGTACAATGGAGGCTCTTTTATCAACTTCAGCAAGTGCTTTTCAAATAGTTTTGGGCAAATATATTCCATATTTTGTTTTAGGAATGGCATCGTTAATATTTAACGTATTTCTGTGCGTTGCAATCTTTGGAATACCGTTTAGGGGCAATTACTTAGTCTTGTTGCTTGTTAGCAGTCTATTCTTGTTCACCTCTTTAGGTATCGGACTTTTAATTTCAACAAAATTAAAAAATCAATTTTTTGCAAGCATGGTATCTTTAGGCATTGGATTTTTGCCAGCATTAATGCTTTCTGGCTTAATGTTTTCAATTAATTCTATGCCAAAATTTTTCCAATATTTGACAATGATAATTCCACCAAGATATTACGTTGCGTTTATTGAAAGTGAATTTATGGCTGGAACTATCCCTGAAATTGTTGTCGCAAATTCAATATTTTTAACTATTTTAGGTTTAATTTTGTTTATTGCAGTTTATAAGAATACAAAAATGAGGTTGGATTAATGCTTAAAGATATATTTAGACGAGTTTTTGCTCTTATAAAAAAAGAATTTATTACCATTTGGAAAGACCCTAAAAGTAGGGGTATTATTATAATGCTACCATTAATGCAATTATTAATTTTTTCAAATGCAGTTACAATGGAGGTTAATAACATTGATGTTGCAGTGATAGATAGAGATAATTCCGTTGAATCTAGAGAACTTTTATCTCGTTTTGAAAATTCTCCTCGATTTAGAAAATTCTATTATGCTGATACAGAACAGGAATTTAAAAAGAAATTAGATACGCAAAAAGTTCAAATCGGACTTTATATAAACAATGATTTTTCAAAAAATATTAAGGCTCAAAAGCAAACTAACATTTCAATATTTGCAGATGGTAGACAAACAAATGTTGCATCAATTGCTAGTGCTTACGCAACTCAGATAATTTCAGGTTATAGTGCAGAAGTTTCGCAAAGACAGGGGGCGAGCATAAACCTTGTTGTAAGGAATTGGTACAATCCAAACCTTGAATACAAGTGGTATATTTTAACGATAATTGTTGCAATGTTATCGGTTGTCGTAACACTTATTTTGACCTCTCTATCAATTGCAAGAGAAAGAGAATTAGGAACTTTTGACCAACTTATTGTTAGCCCTCTTTCATCAACTGAAATTTTATTGGGAAAAACCGTTCCACCATTAATTATTGCACTTTGCTTGACCTGTTTTATGTCGTTTTTAGTTGTAACCTTTTTCCATTTACCATTAAAAGGTTCGCTTATTTTGCTAATTATTTCAATCGCAATTGCATTACTTTCAATTGTCGGAGTTGGGTTGTTTATATCCTCAATTTGCAAGACTCAACAGCAAGCAATTCTAAGCGTAATGACATTTATGATGCCCGCAATGCTTTTGTCAGGATTTATTTCACCAATTGAGGACATGCCTGTATTTTTGCAATACCTAACATACTTGAACCCTGTTAGATTTTTTATGGTTTTGACACGAGGAATCTTCTTGAAAGGTATGGGAATAGAAGATGTGATTATAAACTTAATCCCATTGATAATTATTTCTTGCATAACTCTTACACTTGCAAGCAAAACTTTTAAAAGAAATTTGGATTAAACAAAACGGCGGGTTTGATGTATGCAAAAATATTTTAAGATTCAAATTCAGTTATTTTTAATAATATTGTTCATTCTGCTTTTGGAAGATGTTTTTTTATAAAATTTGGCAAAAGTTTTATTACAAAATTTTCAAGTGTTGTTAAATATTTTTTTAATTTCAATCCTAGTAGCAAAACCAACACCCCTGTAACAATCATTACAAAGATAGTTAGCATTTCAGGAGCTTTTAGTGCTGTCAAACGTTCTTGTTCAATCACAATGAAAGATGAGATACTTCCGAACAAACCTAGGAATAAAAACATTTTGCGTTTTATGATTAGAGCAACAATAAAAAATAATCCGCTAAAGAAAAAGATTATGACACTATACCACAATAAAGATATATCAAATTTACCCAACATTATCATTACACTGAAATAAATAGATATAGCCCCTAAAGAATATAACCATAAAGCGTGGTCAATTTTTGTTTTTTCATCATATATAAATCCTAAACAAACAATAACAAGTGAGTATAACAAACAAATTGTTGATATAGCTAAGTATGTAGGTTTTATTATGGTTTTAGCATAACTAATTACGTTTATGTAATATAAAATATAGCCTCCAAAAATTAATGGCAGTGTAGAAAAAATATTTGCTCTAAATTTCATTAGAAAACCAGCAAAAATCAAGGATAATGTCGAAATAAGTGTTAATGCCGGTCGTTGAAGGTTTAAAGTGTCCCCAGAATAGGCTTCTAATTCCGAAAATCTAGGGTAAAATCCTGTCATTTTTGTAATAACAGTTATACATAAACCGAAAGATAATATCGCAGATATGTAAAAAATTCCCGCAGGCTTTTTATTATTATTTTTCCAAAGAAATTCACCTGAAAACAAAAATATAACTAAATAGATAATCGAGGTTAATAAAATTATCCAAAAATTTGTTTTTCCAATGATTTCATCCATAAATAAAGCCATGCCGGTAAAAATAACTAAACTGCCAACATAAAGTAAAATCGTTTCAAAATTACTTTTTAATTTTTTAGAAGTTACAGCATTTTCATTGTCTAATTGAGAGAGGTTATTTGTATCAAATTCAACAAGTTTGTTGTAGATTTCTTCAGATATAACCCCTTGAGTTAATGCTTCTCTTAATTTTTCATCATTGAACGCCATAAATACTCCTATTTTTATAGGATTTATACTAGCAAAGATTAACTTTTAATGCAATGCAAATTATGTTTTCAATGAAGGAAACTTAGTTTTTATAACAATGAGCGGAGTGAAAGAAGTTTTTCTAGGGGCAAATGGCTATTTCAAAAATGATGAAATTATGTGGCTTGATAAAATGTTGACAAAATATAGCAATAAAAAAGTTGTAATCTTCCAACATTTTCCGCTAATTGATAGCAAAGTTTATGGACATAACTTGTATAAAAAAGATGATTACCTGAAAGTTTTATCAAAACATAATAACGTGATAGCGATAGTTTCAGGTCATTACCACGAAAATTTGGAAGTAAAAGAAAATAATATTTATCACATAGTCACTCAAAATTTTACAAATAATATGAGCTACAAATTAATTACAATCGACGATGAAACCAACGAAATCTATACCTTCCTAATCAGTAAAAATAAGAATTTTGAGTAATTTCATTTTTTATTTTATCTTTTTGCACCTACCAAAAAATGTTTAGATTACTAAGCATATCTATTACAATCCTTAGTAATAGGAAAATATTAACCCCGATTAGAAGTTAAAATTTCAGATATTTCAAAAAAGCAAAACAGCCTTCGACAACATCGTCATAAGTTTCATCGAAATTACCTGTATACCAAGGATCTCTTATATTGCGAGGATTATTTGTGTAATCCAAAAGTCTTTTAATTTTATTATCCTTGTCTTCACCTACAATATACTCAATATCGCTAATATTTTCAGAATCCATAGCTATAATATAGTCATAATAATCGTAATCGTGTTTTCTTATTTTACGTGAGTAATGCTCTTTAAAATATACGCCATTTTTGCGTAAAACTTCTTTTGTACCGCAATGAATACCCGCATGACACATTTCGTTATAACCTTCAGTACCAGCAGAATCTACTTCAAACTCGTCTTCAATTCCTTTTTCCTGTACCATATTTTCAA
>CALAFU010000193.1 GCA_937891325.1 uncultured Candidatus Melainabacteria bacterium
GTTCAACACCCATTTTTTCTAATAATGCGTTTACAACGGATGCCCCTACGCCGTGAAGACCGCCAGATACTTTGTAACCGCCGTCACCAAACTTACCGCCTGCGTGAAGTACTGTGTGTACAATTTCTAACGCTGATTTACCAGAATCAGGTTTGATATCAACCGGAATACCACGACCGTTATCTTCTACTGTGATACTGTGGTCTGTGTTTATTTTAACTCTAATTTCTGTACAATATCCTGCTAATGATTCGTCGATAGAGTTATCTACGATTTCATAAATACAGTGGTGCAAACCTCTTTGAGATGTTGAACCAATATACATGCCGGGACGCATTCTAACGGCTTCTAAGCCTTCCAATATACGAATATTACTTGCGTCATACTCTTGCTTAGGCGCTGTAGTTGTGCTACCTTGCATTTCTTCCATTATATTTCCCCCCAAAATTAATATTTTTGTATGTTATATATAATTATTATATTACAAATAAGCCCTTATTGCATGACTGTAAAAAAATCTTTACGTAGTGTAAACGCCTATTCAATCAATTTTGACCATTTTTTAGAGGCTGAGTCTAAAACTTTTTTAGTGTCAACATTGTCCACTAAAATTAATTGAGTGGCAGTGTTAATAACGTTGTTTATTTCTTTTTGTGATTTTTGTTGTCTTAAAACCGGTTCAACCTTGTTTAATTGTTGTGCGCTAATTACTCTTGCTTTTGCTAAAACATCGTTTTTATCATATTTTTGATAATATTCATTTTTTAATGCATTTTCGTTTGTAGCCAAAACGTTAGTTAATTTTGCAAGTCTCAATTGGTTTTCTTCGTTTGTTAAGTATAAAGCGAATTTTAGCGCAGCCTCTTTATTCTTCGCACGTTTTGGAATTACAAAGTTCATTAATGAAAAGTCGTATTGACCTTCCGAACCAACCAACTGAGTTGATACATCAGTCTTTTTATATACGCTAGGTGCATTTTCTTTAATCAAGTTCAAGAAGTTTGCGCCTGCTTGAATTGACACAATGTATTCAGACATATATTTTTCCAAACTTTCTCTATGAGTTTGGTTGATACTTTCTTTTGGAATTAAATCGTCTTTATAAAGTTGTTTATAAAAATTAAAAATCTCTATAGAATCGTGTGTTTTTAATGCATACGGAGTGTTGATATCATACTTGTTTAAAATCTTAAGCATAGTATCATTCTCTGTAATTGTTGGCATAAACACATAAGCACCTGTTTTTGCTTTTACGTCAAGCGCATATTGTCCCATAGCCTCGTAAGTTGTTGGTGGAATTTTAAATCCAGCTTTTTCTAATAATGCTTTGTTATAAATTGTTACAGCTGAAGTAGCATACCAAGGTATAGCGTACATTTTGCCGTTAACTTCTAACGATTTTAAAAGTGATTTATTAAAAGTTTCCAATTGTTCTGGAAAAATTTCTTCTAAAGCACCTTTTTGTGCTAGAACGCTTGAAAAATCAGGGTTTAAATTTACCAATGAAGGTGGGTTGTTGCTTAAAATTGCAGCAAGAGTTCTTTTTTCACCCTCTGAAAACGGTACGTCAATCCATTTAATTTTGATATCAGGATTTTCGTATTCAAACTTCGTAATAATATCGGTCATATATGGAGTAAAATCGTTCATTTGAAGAGTCCAAAAAACTACTTCTTGATCCAATGTCTTAGTGTTTCTTGGTGCTAATGATACACAAATAAATGCGACCAAAAGTATTAAAAATATTGAACTTCCGATAATTATTTTTTTCTTCATTTTAATTTTATTCCTTTTGATGTTACAATTATACTATGAACAATTTATTTACGGAACTAGAAAATAAAAATAAGCAAATTCCACTTGCGGATTTGTTACGACCAAAGACTTTGGACGAATTTTTAGGACAGGAGAATGTTATCTCTAAAAATTCACCATTATTTAACTTATTAAAATCAGGTCGATTATTTTCGCTTATTCTTTGGGGACCTTCTGGCTGTGGTAAAACAACCTTAGCTAGAATTATCGCAAATACCGTAAATGCCCAATTTATTGAAATTTCTGCCGTAACCTCAGGTGTTAAAGATATTAAAGACGCCGTTGAAAAGGCAAAAGAAGCACTTAGAAATGGGCAAAAAACAGTTTTGTTTATTGATGAAATTCATCGTTACTCAAAAACTCAACAAGATGCGCTTTTGCCACACTTAGAAAATGGAACACTTTTCTTGATTGGCTCAACAACTGAAAATCCGTCATTCCAAGTTGTTCCAGCACTTTTGTCTAGAGTTCAAGTTATTCGTCTTGAAAATCTTTCAGATGAAGTTATTTCACGTGTTGTAAAAAATGGTTTTTCATACTTAGCCGAAAATAATCAACCGATTGATTACAAGGACGATGTTGTTGAATTTATTGCCAATTTAGCAAGAGGTGATGCTCGTTACGCACTTAATCTTGTTGAAAACGCTTACTTTGCAAGTAATTACAAAGAGGATAAAAGAGTTTTAACCGTTGATATTATTGAACAACTTGCACAATCTCGAAAAACTCGATATTCGCAACAAGAACATTATGACTGCGCTTCAGCTTTTCAAAAAAGCCTTAGAGGTTCTGATGCAAACGCTGCTATCTACTATTTAGCTAAAATGATTGCTTCGGGTGAAGACCCTCGCTTTATTGCTCGTCGTTTGATTGTTACAGCGGCAGAAGACGTTGGACTTGCTAATCCAATGGCACTTTCACTTGCCGTAAGTGCTTATCAAGCTGTTGAACTGCTAGGATTTCCAGAGGCGAGAATTCCACTAGCAGAGGCCGTAATTTATGTTGCGAACTCGAAAAAATCAAATTCTGCAATTATGGCTATTGATGAGGCGTTGTCTGATATTAACAGTGGCAAAGACTATGCTCCGCCAATGCATTTAAGAGATGCGCACTACAAAGATGCCGCAAAGTACGGCTTCGGTGAAGGTTACATCTATTCTCATATAGCAAAAGATGCCTATCAGCAATTTATGCCAGATGAGCTTGTCGACAGAAAATACCTGTCTTAACTTACAACTCTATTATACAATTTTTTCTTTTAAAATTTGTCTGACTTAAAACGGACGTATTTTTACGTACGCGTTTTTACGGACAAAGGGGGCTTAATTTAGCTCTATGTTTGAAATTTTCCCAATAAAAAAGCCACCTGACAGGTGGCGCTTAAACTTTGCTGTTTAA
>CALAFU010000194.1 GCA_937891325.1 uncultured Candidatus Melainabacteria bacterium
GGCACATCAGGTCGCTTAGGCATTTTAGATGCATCTGAATGTCCACCAACCTTCAGCGTACCACACGAAATGGTTCAAGGCATTATGGCTGGTGGCGACAAGGCATTTAAAACACCTGTTGAAGGCGCAGAAGACAATTTTGATGCAGGAAAACAAGATGCAAGTATTCTTACAGACAAAGACGTAGCCGTTGTAATTTCTGCAAGCGGAAACCCTAAATATTTGTTAGGCGTTTTAGAAAAAGCAAACGAAGTTAACGCAAAAACAATTGCCTTAACTTGCAATTCTCAAGCAAAAATTATTGACGATGCATCTCTTGCAATTTGCGTAGAAGTTGGACCAGAAGTTATCGCAGGCTCTAGCAGAATGAAAGCCGGAACTGCTCAAAAAATGGTTCTAAATATGCTTACAACAGGCTCTATGATTAAAATTGGTAAGACTTACGAAAACTTTATGATAGACCTAAATCCAACAAATGAAAAATTGAAGGATAGAGCAATTAGAATTGTTGCACAAATCGCTGAAACAACTCACGCTAATGCATTTCAAACTTTAGAAAATTGCAATTGGGAAATCAAAACAGCAATTGTTTCAATAAAAATGAGAGTAGATTTTGATACAGCCCGTCAAAAGCTAAAAACTTGCAACGGGATATTAAGAAAGCTATTGAATAAAAAGGAAGTAGTATAATGAAATTAACAATATTAGGTGCAGGTTGCTGGGGTGCAACTCTTGCTTGGCTTTTAACAGACAACTTTGACGAAGTTTGTCTATGGTCTAGAGAACAAGACCTTTCTGACGATATGAGAAACAACAAACATTGCTCTCATCCATTAGAAATTCAACTTCAAGATAAGGTTCAAGTTACATCGGACATGCCAGAAGCCATTAAAGACGCTGATATTATCCTTTCTGTTGTTGCAACTTCTGGTACTCGTGAAGTTTGCGAAAACTTGAAAAAATCAAGAATTAAACCTGAACAAATTTTAGTAAACGCATCAAAAGGTATTGAATTACCTTCATTGATGACAATGTCAGACGTAATCAAAGACGTATTACCAGACCAAAAACTTGCAATCCTTTCAGGTCCAACACTTGCAAAAGAAGTTCTTATGGGCTGTCCAACAGCTGCTTGTGTAGCTTGCGAAGACCACGAAACAGCAGTTTTTGTACAAGAACACTTGAATGTACCTAGCAAATTCAGATTATACACAAACTCTGACGTTGTCGGCGTTGAGTTGGGCGGAAGTTTGAAAAACGTAATCGCCATTGCCGCAGGTTTTGCAGATGGTATGAAACTTGGTGACAACTGTATGGGTTCACTTTTGACAAGAGGTATGGCTGAAATCGTTCGTGTAAGCGTAAGATTAGGCGCTAACCCTTCAACTTTATACGGTTTATCAGGTATGGGCGACTTGATTGCAACTTGCTCAAGCCCATTGTCTAGAAACCACACAGTAGGCGCTTTGCTTGCTCAAGGCAAAAAGATTGATAACATCTTGAGCGAATTAGGTTCTGTTGCAGAAGGTGTTAAAACAGCAAAAGCACTTTGCGAAATCGCTAAGAAAATGGAGATTGAAGTTCCACTTTCAAACGCTATTTACGAAGCACTTTACACAGATATTACACCTATTGAAATTTTGAACAAATTGATGAATAGAAAGTTAAAAGAAGAAGAAAAATACTAATGACAAAATTTGCAGTAAGATATTTAAAAAATATGTTTTATCCGCTAGATGTTCCTGAAAACGTGGAAATTCATTGCGGAGATATGGTTCTTGTAAGAACTGAAAAAGGCGAAGAAGCACTAAAAGCAAGATGTGTAAACGAAGCTGTCGCTAAGATTTGGGAAAACAGCAAACAAAAACCTGATCCATTTCCTGTAATCAGAGTTCTTGGAGAACGTGATAAGCAAACAGTTGAACAAATTCAAAAAGAAGAAGTTGAAGCATACTTCAAATGCAAAGCTCTTGTTGAAAAACACAAACTTGTAATGAATTTGGTTCAATGTCGTATAACTTTTGACAGAAAGAAAATAACCTTCTATTACACAGCTCCAGAAAGAGTTGACTTCCGTGAATTATTGAAGGACTTAACTCAAACCTTCAAACGTGTAAGAATTGATTTACGTCATATCGGCGTAAGGGACGAAACTTCTATTATGGAAGGTTGCGGAATTTGCGGTAAAGAATTCTGTTGTTGCTCATTCTTGAAAAAATTTGGTTCAATCAACGTAAAACTTGCAAAAGACCAAGGTATGCCAATCACTCCTGGAAAGATTTCAGGCACTTGCGGTAGACTTTTATGTTGCTTGAATTATGAATATTCAAATTACATTGAAGCTGCAAAAGGTATGCCACCAATTGGTTCTGCCGTAATGACACCAGACGGATTGGGTAAGGTTTGCGCACTTCATTTCTTGAATAATGCAATCCAAGTAAAACTTGAAGACGGAAAAATCAAAGATTA
>CALAFU010000195.1 GCA_937891325.1 uncultured Candidatus Melainabacteria bacterium
ATCGAAATGATTAAAGAAATGGGCTACTGCTCTGGTATTGAAAACTATTCAAGAATTATTGAGCGCAGACCCGCAGGGTCTGCGCCTGCAACGCTTTTAGACTACTTCAGAGGTGATTTTTTAACTGTTATTGATGAATCTCACGTAACTTTGCCACAACTTAAAGGTATGTCACATGGTGATGCTGCGAGAAAAGACACCTTAATTGAATACGGTTTTAGATTGCCATGTGCAAAGGATAACAGACCTTTAAAAAATGAAGAATTTTTCAACAAAGTAGGTCAAAAAATCTACATTTCCGCAACACCTTCTAATTTTGAACTTAGCACATCAGAACAATATGTTGAGCAAATTATTCGTCCAACAGGACTTGTTGACCCTAAAATTTCGGTTCGACCTATTGAGTCTCAAATTCCTGATTTGAAGGCTGAAATTGAAAAACGAACTAAAAAAGACGAAAGAGTTCTTATCACAACGCTTACAAAACGAATGGCAGAAGACTTGTGCGACTACTTCACACAAGAAGGAATTCGTGTAAGATACTTGCACAGTGAAATTCAATCATTAGAACGTATTGAAATTTTGCGTGATTTAAGGTTAGGTGAATTTGACGTCTTAATCGGTGTAAACTTGCTTCGTGAAGGCTTAGACATTCCTGAAGTTTCGCTTGTTGCGATTATGGACGCAGACAAAGAGGGTTTCTTGCGTTCTGAAACAAGTTTAATTCAAACAATCGGACGTGCAGCCCGTAACTCTTGCGGTGAAGTTATTATGTACGCTGATAATATGACCGACTCTATGAAAAAAGCGATTGATGAGACAGAACGTCGTCGTGAAATTCAGCTTGAACACAACAAAAAGTTCGGAATTATTCCAAAAACTATCAAAAAACCTATCGAAAACAATCTTCTTTCGCTTGTTGCAAGCTATCGCAACCTTGAAGATATTGTTGCGGAAGAAATGGTTGACCTTGGAATTGACAAAAAAGATTTGCCAAAACTTATCACAAAACTTGAAAAAGATATGCACAAAGCGGCTAAAATTCTTGATTTTGAGCGTGCTGCAGAAATTCGTGACCAATTGAAAAAACTTAGAGAAATGGTTAAAGAATAAAGAAAAAGCCCGAATTTCTTCGGGCGGATATCTACATAATGCAATTCTTTTTTCATTGTCGAGTAAATTATAAATACATTATTTCTATTTTTTAAAACATTTTTAACGTGATTTTTTCGGCTAATTCGTCAGAAATATTGCCAAATTCTGATTTTACAGCTGAAAGTTTGTCTGAAAATTGAGCTTCAAAATCCTTCATAGAAGCAGAAATTCTTGAGGCACTTTCTTGATTTACATAGGCTTTGACGTTAACCGTTTTCTTTAGTTGGACAGGCGCAGTTGGTCTTGTTGCAGTCATGTATTTGAATACATCATTTGCTGACACTTGTTTGCTTTCGGTTTGTGTAGTTTGTGTTTTTTCTTCTGTTTTCTTTTCATCAACAGAAACTTGAACTTTTACATTGTTCTTTGATGAAATACCAAACAGATTTGTGTTAATTGCATTAATAGACATAATCTCTCTCCTTATTCTCGCTGACAGTTTTTATTTAATGATGATTTTTTAAAAGTCAACATTTTTGTTTAAAAATTTTTAAATTATTTTTTCAAAATAGCTAAAAAGGGCGGTTTGCCTAAGCAAACCGCCCTTAAAAAACTTTTTATTTTATTATTTCAAGTAATGTTCTTTACCAACACCGAAACAATTTTTAGCCACGTCAACTGTTCCATAAGCTGCTAAGCCGATAGCTGAAGCCTTTGAAACTGCGCCTTTAGTTAGGATTGTTGCAGTTGTTAAAGCTAGAGGAACTACGTTATTAACTAAAGATTCGCCAACACCTTTAACATAGCCAACTGCTGAATTGAAGAAGTTACGAACTCTATTGAATAATTGTCCCTTCATTTCCATATCGAAACGTTTGTCTTGAGCTTTGCTCATCAAAACGCTTGGTTTATCAAGAGATTTTGAATCCATATATGCATCTAAGCCACTTGATGCGATTGCTTCACGTCTGCGTTCGCCGGCTCTAACTTGTCCTAATTTATGAGCATCGTATGCAATTGCTGCTAAACCTACATAACCTGTGGCTTTTGCTAAACCGTTACCTAAGTTAAATTTCTTAGCTGTTGCGGTTGTTGTTGCATTTTGAATTGTCATTGACATTTTGTTTATTTCCTTTTAATTAGTTGATTTTGATTTATTGTTTTTGTTTTACTGAGGCATTCTTAATAGAATTTTGTTTGCGTAATCGGCCTCTTCACTGTTTGGTATTTTAGACATTTTCTTTAGAAGATTTGCGGTTAACTCATCGCCTGTTATTAAGTTGGCTTCTAATGCTGCAAGTGATAAACTTCTTACTCCTAAATCAGGGTCTTGTAACATTTTGTTTGTTAATGCTGTAAGTGCTGGGTTATCCTTTCTTTCTGGGTCTTCTTGAAGTCTGGCTACTACGTCTTGTCCTGCCATTATTCTTAATTTTTTATCTTGTGAGTTTAGATATGATTCTAAGTTTCTTACGTAATGATCAGTTAATTCCATTTTTGGCTTTTCAGCTTTTGTTGTATTCTTTGCAATTGTTTGGATTGCGTCGACCAATTCTTTTGGAATTTGAACCTCTTGTTTGATTGGTACTGTTTGTGACTGAATTACGGTTGTTTCTTTTGGTTTTTCTTGAGCTTGAGGTTCTGGAGTATGTGGTGCTTTTGGTTTGATATTTTCGGTTGAACCTTTTCCGTTTGCCTCTGCGTTAATTCTGTTTATATCAGCCATTTGATTTGCTAGAGCTGCTTGATTTAGTCGGTTAATCATTGGCGATGCAAAAGTATTGATATAATATGCTGCAGGATAACATCCATTGTTCAAAACCATTGTTTGATTTGGCATTGCTGGCATTGTATATTTACCTACGCCTGGAGATGTTACTGAGATACTAACTTTTGGACAATTACCATTAGCTTGTACGTATTGTTTTGATACGTTTTGCATTTGCTTTATAACCTTACCTAAATATTTATTTAACCTTACCTACATATATATAAAGTCTAAAACCATGTAAAAATTGCCTTTTTAGGTTAATTATTACGAAATATTAACAAAATTAAAAAGTTTCTCAAATGCAGTTATAATCATGATATGAACGATTTTCAATCACAACTTCCAAAACGACTTTGTTTAAACTGCGGTAAATGCGGTGGAAAGTTACCAGAAACAGCCTTTTCAGACATTCCTGATGGGTGCGGTTATTATGGTTACATGTTTTTGAAACAAGAGGAACATAAACAAAAAGTTCGCCGACTTGATGAAGATAGAATTTTGTTAAAAGTTAAAATTATGAATGCAAAAGGTGAAGCAAAAAGAAAAAAATATCAAAAAGGTTTAGAAAAAGTTGAAGAAAAATTGAAGGAACTTGAACAATTTGGACCAATAGATTTTTAGAATAAAGAAGGCGCCGAGGTTTCACCTCGGCGCCTTCAAATAAAACAGGGCGGTTGCTTTCAGCAACCGCCCTGCAATATTATTAATGTAGGTCTTTCCCCGATACTGCAAATATCTCCTCTTTTCCTAGAAAGTGTGAGACCCTGAAACAAGTTCAGGGTGACAAGATTATAATGTTTAATCAATGCATCATTTTACAAATTACAATCTGCATCTTTTTTTGTTTGAGCAAGATAATCTGCAAAAATCAAATAGTTTGTCATGAATAATATACAGCTGTAAATAATTATCAATACACTTCGTCCGTACATCATTATAATAACGTAAAGTGGAATTAGGGCTATCAATGTAAATAAGATTGCTTGGATTGCGTAAAAAATTAAATCAACAATAAATGTTTTAATTGATTTAGCAATAACAATCAAATTGAAGGAATCTTTTAATTTTCCGGTATGCAAATATTGTGTAACCGTTGCAAAATAAATAGATGAGCATAACAATCCAACTAATAAACCGCAAATATACATAACTACTGTATCTTCAAGAATTTGAGGATATTTTGCACAAAGAGCAGCAAAGCCCATGTAAATCAAGAAATTTATGACACATGGCATAATACTTGCAACAATAACCATTAACAAGGTCCAAAACATTGGAATTGGCATCATAAATGACGGCATCAACATTTGTTCATTGTTCAAGGAACGCTTTATAGTCTCAAAAAATACTGCAGCAAAAATTACGCCAAAAACAACATACATAGTTACGCTAATGAACATGTTTCCGCCCATTGCAGCCCAAACAGAAAGCATCAACGGAATTGACAAAATTAACATTTTAATAAATGCGTATTTGTCGCCCATTACGTTTCTTGCGCAATCTATAATGCTTACCATTTTATTCTCCTAGAATTGTTCTAAAAATCTTTCATCATTGTTGAAGAATAATCTGATATCATCAATAGCGTATTTCAACATAGATAATCTTTCAACACCCATACCAAAAGCGAAACCGCTATATACTTCTGGGTCAATATTTGATGCTTTAAGTACGTTTACGTCAACCATGCCTGCACCTAAGATTTCTAACCAACCTGTACCAGAGCAAGTTTTGCAACCTTTACCTTGACACATGATACATTGAACATCGATTTCTACTGATGGTTCTGTAAATGGGAAGAAAGAACTTCTAAATCTTGTTGGACGAGATGCGCCAAAGTATAATCTTAAAAATTCGTTCAAAACACCTTTCAAATCAGCAAAAGTTACGTTTTTACCAATGTACAAACCTTCAATTTGGTGGAAGAAATTGTTTTTACGTGAGTTAATATTTTCGTTTCTGTAAACTCTACCAGGTGCAATGATTTTGATAGGAGGTTTCATATCTTCCATTACACGAACTTGAGCGCCTGAAGTTTGACCACGTAAGATTACGTGAGGTGCAATTGTTGTATAGAAAGTATCTTGCATATCACGTGCGGGGTGATCTTTAGGGAAGTTCAATTTGTCGAAGTGATAATTTTCTGTTTCAACTTCTGGTGAGTTTTTATCTGGTGCTACTGAAAAACCTAAAGTGTGGAAAATATCAACGATTTCGTTGATTGTTGCTGTAATTGGGTGAACGTGACCTTGTGGAATGTATTTACCTGTCAAAGTTACGTCAATTTTTTCTTTTTTAAGTTTTTCGTCTAATTCTTTTTTATAGAATTCGTCGTATTTTGCTTTTACTTCTGCTTCCAATTTGTTAGCAATTTCGTTTGCAAAAGCACCTACAACTCTTTTATCTTCATCAGAAAGGTCTTTTAAGTTCTTTTTAATTGAGTTTAATTCACCTTTTCTGCTTAAATATTTCAACTTTAATTCTTCAATGTCTGCGATTGAAGTTGCTTTTGATAAATCAGCTGATGCTGCGTCATAAATTTTTTGTAATTGTTCTTTCATTTTCTTCCTCTATTTTATAAAACAGGATTGTTTTGTTTTTCGTATCCAACGGTTGTTGAATCGCCATGTCCTGTGTATATTTTTACATTGTCGTC